>NZ_QAIW01000339.1:18205-19490 GCF_003061285.1 Stenotrophomonas sp. HMWF003
GGCAGCGGTGCGATTGCCGCCGGCGCCAGCGCGCAGGCCACTGGTGCCGGTTCGGTGGCGCTGGGTAAGGGCGCACAGGCCCAGGCCGACAACAGCATCGCACTGGGGGCCAACTCCATCGCCGACCGCGCCAATGCCGTGGCCGTCGGTGCGGCCGGTGCCGAACGCCAGATCACCCACGTGGCCGATGGCAGCGAGGACACCGACGCGGTGAACCTGCGCCAGCTGAAGGCCGCCGGCCTGATCGGCGATGCCGGGCAGAGCCTGGACGCGGTGGTCTATGACCAGGACAGCCAGCGCTCGCAGGTCACCTTTGCCGGTGCCAACGGGACGGTGCTGGCCAACGTTGCCGACGGACGCATCGGTGCGGGCAGCCGCGAGGCCGTCAATGGTGGGCAGGTGGCCGCACTGCGCGACCAGCTCCAGGACCGTATCGGCGACATCGACAACCGTGTCACCCACATCGAGAACAACCCGGGCGCGGGCGGCGGGGACAATCCGTACTACGACGCCTCCGCCGGTGGCGGCAGCACGGTGGTCCCGGCCGATGCCGGCAACGTGGCCAGCAATGGTGGCCCGGCCACGGCAACGGGCCAGGGCGCCGTCGCTGCGGGCGCAGGTGCCAGTGCCTCGGCCAACAACGCCGTCGCGCTGGGCGCCGGTGCGGTCGCCGACCGCGAGGACACCGTGTCGGTGGGGCGTGCCGGTGGTGAGCGTCAGATCACCAATGTAGCGGCCGGCGTGCAGGGCACCGATGCGGTCAATGTGTCGCAGCTCAACGAGCGCATGGCGGATGCCAACGCCTACACTGATGGCCGCATGCAGGACATGTGGGACAACGTCAACGATCGCTTCGACCACGCCAGCCGCCAGGCCAACCGGGGTATCGCCGGTGCCGCTGCCTTGGTCCAGGTGACGCCGTACCTGCCGGGCAAGACCGTGCTCAATGCCGGCATGGCCACCTATCGCGGTGAGACCGCGCTGGGCGTGGGTGTCTCGCGCTGGAGCGACAACGGCCGGGTCAACGTCAACGCCGGTGTCTCGGCGGCTCGTGGCGACCGCCCGATCTTCCGGGTGGGCGTGGGCGTGGTGCTGGGCGACTGATTACACCGTGACAGTTATAGGATAACGGGCGCAAAGCGCCCGCTATCCTTACTTGTAAGTCATGCTTACATGATCACCGCGAGGCTCGAGGTAGCCGGATCCAACAATCTCGTCGGAAAGCTGACTTCCGGGTGAGGTGTGGAACGTCCGCTACTGATCAAATGCAGAGGCCAGTATCGAC
>NZ_QAIW01000340.1:0-2045 GCF_003061285.1 Stenotrophomonas sp. HMWF003
GTCAATGCTGGAACGCTTCGGCGCGTGGTGTGCGGGCGCTGCCTGCACCCGCCGGTGCGTGGTTGGCCGGGGTCTCCGCAGCGAGCAGCGCCGCGGGCGGCGCCGGTGTCGGGCGCGCGACAGGGGGCTGCCGCAACTGCTGCGCCAGCCGCTGCACTTCCTGCCGCGCGGTGTCAGGCAACGCGGCGCTGCGCATGATCTGCTCGGCCATGGCCGGGTCATTGCGCAACAGCGCCCAGACCGCCAGGTTGGCATTGGCCTTGACGCTGCCCGGCGCCAGTTCGGCCGCCTTGGCCAGCGGTTCGCGCGCCGGTTCAAGCGCGCCTGCGCGCAGCCGGGCGAACCCGAGGTCACCCAGGTAATCGGTGTTCAACGGCTGCAGCTGCACGGCACGGGCCAGGCTGGCCTCGGCCTGCGTGGCATCGCCGGCGCGTGCGGCGATCAGCCCCAGGCCGTGCCAGGCCGCCGCGCCCTGCGGCCCGTTGGCCAGGCTGGTGTAGAGCGCGCGGGCGGCGTCGGTCTGCTGGGTTTCGCGCAGGCCGTCGGCCTGCAGCAGGCGCAGCGCGGGGCTGTCACCGTAGCGCTGGCGGTAGGCGTCCACGTGTGCCAGCGAGGCGTAGTAGGCACCTTGGCGCTGCATCTGCCCGATCAGGTCCAGGTACATGCGCTTGTCGTCCTGGGCCGGCGTGTCCAGCGGCGCAAGACTGAGCGGGTCCGGCTTGTAGGCGTTGCGCGCCGACCCGCAGGCGGTGCACACCGCCACGGTGATGAGCAATACGGCGCAGTGGCGGAACTGGTTCGGCATGGTGGTCACCCCAGACGGTTCACGGCATTGGCCAGGGCGATGATCGCCGGGCCCGACAACACCAGCATCAGCGCTGGCAACAGGGTCAACATCATCACGATGGTCATCTTCACCGAGAGCTTGCCGACCTTCTCCTTGAGCGCGGAACGGCGCTGTTCGCGCAGGCGCACGCTGAACTGGCGCAGCGGTTCCTGCACCGCGCCGCCGTGTTCGTGGACCTGCAGCATCAACTGCACCAGGCTGCGCAGGTCTTCGTCGCCGAAGGATTCGGCCAGGCGGCGCAGCGACTGCTGGCGGCTGCGACCGTGCATGTAGGCGATGTTGGCCTGCTGGATTTCACGCCCCAGCACCGGGATCGCACTGCGCAGCTTGTCGCCCAGCGTCTGCAGACTCTGGTCCATGCTGAAGCCCACGCCCTGCAGCAGGCGCAGCAGGTCGATCAGCAGCGGCAGTTCGGCCGACACCCGGCGGCGCAACCGCGTGGCCCACGCGCGCAGCGCGAACTTCGGCACCAGCACGCCGGCGCCGAGCGCGGCCCCCATCACCACCACCCGGCTCAGTCCGTCGCCGTCGTAGAAGACGGCGGCCAGCAGCAGGCCGGCGAGTGCGATCAGCAGGCGCAGGGCCAGGAACGTGGCGGTGCCCACCCGCGTGTGCCAGCCGGCCTGGTCGAGCAGCAGGCGGTCTTCCGGTGCCAGCAGCGCCGCTTCGATGCGGCCACCGTTGAAGCGCTCGCCCAGCGTGGCCAGCCAGGCCCAGCGGCGGGGTGTGGTCGCATCCGGTGGTGGAGTGCCGGGCGCGGCCAGCGTGCGCGCCTCACGGCTGCGCAGCGCGCCCTGCAGGGTGGCGGCGGTGCGCTGCTGCTGGCCGCTGAGCCACAGCCCGGCGATGCCCAGCAGGCCCACGCCCAGGGCGAGCAGCAGCAACGCGACGATGAGCAGTGTGCTGGCGCTCATAGCGAGCGCGCCAAGCGGTACAGCAGGAAGCCGCCGATCAGTTCCATCAACAGCGCCGCCCCGAGAATGCGGTGGCCCAGCGGCACCTCCAGCACCGGGGCGAAGAAATCCGGGCTGGCGATGGCCATCAGCAGCGCCGACAACGGCGGCAGCAGGCCCAGTACCCACGCCGACATGCGTGTTTCGGACGTCGTGGCCATCAATTCCTGGCGCGCCTGGTCGACATCGCGCATGAAGTCGCTCATGCGCTGCAGGATCTGGTCCGAACGCCCGCCGATGCGGAT
>NZ_QAIW01000341.1:0-6774 GCF_003061285.1 Stenotrophomonas sp. HMWF003
GCCCCCACCGCCCCGCCCGCGCGCGCCGATGTCGCTGGTGGTGCTGGCCACGCTGGCCGTGGGGTTCACGCTCTGGGCCGCGCAGGAGGTGATCCTGCCGGTGCTGCTGGCGATGTTCCTGGCACTGGTCTGCAACCCCATCCTGCGGCTGCTGGGCAAGCTCTGGATTCCCCGCTTCCTGGGCGCGGTGCTGGTGCTGGGCGTGGGCCTGAGTGGTGCCGCCGCGCTGGGCGTGCAGCTGGTGGGGCCGGCCATGGAGTGGGCGCAGGAAGCCCCGCAGCAGCTGCGCAAGGTGGCCCGCCAGGTGCAGGACCTGACCAAGCCGGTGCAGCAGGCCAACCAGGCCGCCGAGAACTTCGCCCGCGTTGCCGGGGGCGAAAGCAGCCGACGCGTGCAGATCGTGCGCACCCAGCTGGACGACCCGTACAAGGTGTTGACCCGCGCGCCGCGACTGGCCGCCTCGGTACTGGCGGTGGTGCTGTTGACGCTGTTCTTCATGATCTACGGGCAGAACCTGCAGAAGCATGCCATCGCGCTGTTCCCCAGCCGCCAGCAGCAACGCTTCACCACCGATATCCTGCGCTCGATCGAACGCGAGGTGTCACGTTACGTCCTCACCATCACCGTCATCAACACCCTGGTGGGGCTGGTGTTTTCCGGCGTGTTGCTGCTGCTCGGGATCAGCCTGCAGGAAGCGCTGCTGTGGGGCACGGTGGCGGCCCTGCTGAACTTTGCGCCCTACGTGGGGCCGCTGATCGGCGTGGCGCTGATGCTGTTGATGGGCTTTGTGGAGTTCAGCGATCCGCTCAAGGCCTTGCTGCCGGCGGCCTGCTACCTGGCCCTGCACACCATTGAAGGCCAGGTTGTTACCCCGATCGTGCTGGGCCGGCGCATGGCGATCTCGCCGTTGATCCTGATCCTGTCGCTGCTGGTGTTCGGCTGGCTGTGGGGCATGATCGGGCTGCTGCTGGCGGTGCCGCTGCTGGTCTGCGTCAAGCTGGTGCTGGCACGGCTGGACGGCATGCACGGCTGGGCGCGGTTGCTCGAATGAGCCTGTGATGCCGGGAGTCTGGCTGGCCGCACACTGCCGAGGCTGGCAGAATACCGGCCCTTTTTTCGGATGGACCCGGCGCTGATGCCTTCCCTCGCTCCCCGTTGCCTTGCCCTCGTCGGCCTTGTCACCCTCGCCGTCCCGGCGTTGGCCGCTCCCCCGCCCAGCGCCGACCTGGCCGGCCGCCAGCTGGTCGAGGCGGTCACCTGCAAGCGTCACCTGACGCCTGCGCAGTTCGCCGCCTTGGCCAAGGTGCTCAAGCCCACCGAGCTGCAGGTGTATGGCGCCCTGTCCGACGGTGAGTATGCGTTGAGCACGCCGCTGCTGGTGCTGGGCCAGCCGGTGAACCGCCTGTACCTGTACGACGGTGCCAACGGCGAGGACGGCAGCGACAGCTACACCGCCTACTTCAGCACGGCCAGTACCGAGCAGATCGCCGCGCTGGCGAAGATGCGGGACAACGTAGCCGGCGACTACCTCCTGCAGGTGGGTCGCCATGACCTGAACGTGCGGCAGCAGGATGGCCAGGCATCCATCAGCTGTTCCTACGACCTGCGCTGAGGGCCTTCACCGGCGCCTTGCCTGCGCGCGCCATGAAAGCCCGCGCGCGCAGGCGTAGAATGGCGGGGTGAATTTCCCCGTCCAAGCCATCACCCTCGACCTCGACGACACCCTGTGGCCGTTCGCCCCCATCGGCGCGCGCATTGACCAGGTGTTGTTTGACTGGATGCTGCAGCACAGCCCCGCCACCGCCGCGATGTTCCCCGTGGCGGCCATGCGGGAACTGCGCGAGCGCTCCTTCCACGATAACCCGCAGCTGCACCACGACCTGAGCGCGCTGCGCCGGTTGACCCTGCACGAAGCGCTGGAAAAGAGCGGCGCCGACCTGGCCCTGCTCGAGCCGGCCTACGAGGCGTTCTACGCCGCGCGCAACCAGGTGGAGTTCTACCCGGACGCACTGGACGCGCTGGCCCGGATTGCCGCGAAGGTGCCGGTGGCCGCGCTCAGCAACGGCAACGCCGACCTGCAGCGGATCGGCCTGGCCCACCATTTCAGCTTCCAGCTGGGCTCGCGCGAACACGGCGCGGCCAAGCCGGCGGCCAGCATTTTCCACGCCGCCTGCGAACGCCTTGGCGTTGCCCCCACCCACGTGCTGCACGTGGGCGACCACGCCGAGATGGACGTGGTGGGCGCCATGCAGGCGGGCCTGCGCGGTTGCTGGATCAACCGCGAAGCGCATGTCTGGAACCACCCTTCGCTGCAGCCTGACCTGCAGTTCGACACCCTGACCGGGCTGGCCGACTGGCTCGATGCGAATGCATCGGCGCAGCACGCCTGACCACGAACGGAGCCATTTCCCGCATGACCCAGATCAACGGTTTCACCACCGACGCCGCCAAGGCCCTTCCGCTGCACGTGATGGAGCGCACCCAGTTTGCCGCCTGGCGCGCGCAGCAGAGCGAGGCGCTGGTTGCCTGGATCGATGCGCAGCATTTCAACGGCAGCGGTGGCAGCGTGGTGCTGCTGCCCGGCGAGCATGGCCTGGCCGGTGCGATCGTGGGCGTGGGTGATCCCGGCGATGCCTATGCGTACGCACATGCGCCGTTCGCGCTGCCCGAAGGCACCGTGTGGAAGGTGGCCGATGCGCTGCCGGCGGATGTCGAAACCCTGCTGCACCTCGGCTGGGGCCTGGGCAGCTATCGCTTCGCACGGTACCGCAAGCCCAACCGCGCGCCGGCGCAGCTGCTGGCCACGCCGTCGGCCGAAGTGCGCGATGTGGTGACCGCCAGCCTGCGCGTGCGCGACTGGGTCAACACCCCCACCGAAGACATGGGCCCGCAGCAGCTGGAAGACGCCGCGCGTGCGCTGGCCGATGCACATGGTGCGCAGGTGGACGTGATCACCGGTGATGCACTGCTGCCGCAGAATTTCCCGGCCATCCACGCCGTTGGCCGCGCCTCGCACCGTGCACCGCGCCTGATCGCGCTGCGCTGGGGCAACGCTGGCCAGCCGCATGTGGCGCTGGTGGGCAAGGGCGTGTGCTTCGATACCGGTGGCCTGGACATCAAGCCGGCCGACGGCATGCGCAACATGAAGAAGGACATGGGCGGCGCGGCGCATGCGCTGGCGCTGGCCGGGCTGATCATGGCCCAGCAGCTGCCGGTGCAGCTGACGCTGCTGATTGCGGCGGTGGAAAACGCGATCGGCCCGGATGCATTCCGGCCGGGCGAAGTGATCGCCACCCGCAAGGGGCTGAGTATCGAGATCGACAATACCGACGCCGAGGGCCGGCTGGTGCTGTGCGATGCCCTCACCTACGCCAGCGAACAACAGCCGCAGATCGTGCTCGACTTCGCCACCCTCACCGGCGCGGCACGCATCGCGCTGGGCCCGGACCTGCCGGCGCTGTTCAGCAACGATGACACCCTGGCCCAGCAGTGGCAGCAGGCCGGCGAACGGACCCGCGACCCGGTCTGGCGCATGCCGCTGTGGCGTCCGTACCTGCGTTACCTGCACAGCGGCATCGCCGACCTGGCCAACGCCGGCTCGCGCATGGCCGGCTCGGTCACCGCCGCGCTGTACCTGGAGCGCTTCATCGCCGAAGGCCAGGTCTGGGCGCACCTGGACGTGTACGCCTGGAACGACGGCGAACGCCCGGGCCGCCCGGCCGGTGGCGAAGCGCTGGCGCTGCGCTCGGCGTGGGCGATGCTGAAGGCGCGCTACGCCTGACCCGTAGAGCGGGGCTCTGCCCCGCTGTCCTGCTGATCCGTAGAGCGGGGCTCTGCCCCGCTGTCCTACCTGCCGGGTAGAACCCGGCACTACGTGGCGGCCGACCATCGTAGAGCGGGGCTCTGCCCCGCTGCCCTGCCTGCCGGGTAGAACCCGGCACTACGTGGCGGCCGACCATCGTAGAGCGGGGCTCTGCCCCCGCTGCCCTACCTGCCGGGTAGAACCCGGCACTACGTGCTGCGCACCTGGCTGGAACCGACAGATCCCCGCTTCGGCGGGGATCTGCGTTTTCAATACTTGTCGAAAATGTGAATATCGGCGCACGCCGCCTTCTGACACCATGCGCCTGTCGCCCACCCACACGCATCGTGAAGGCAGGATTCCAGACATGTCGCTCTTTGGGTACACCCGCGCCGGCCAGGAGCCGGGCGCCCCGCGTCCCCCGTCGCCGCTGCTGTGGATCGCGCTGATCGCGCTGATTGCCGGCCTGCTGGTACTGGCGTTTGCCTGGCTGGCCGGCTGGATCGGTCGCGACCGCGCCACCGCGCAGGCCTTCACCGACAGCATCGAGGCCACCGGTCCGCCGCACCCCGGGTTCCGCCGCGCACACAGCAAGGGCGTGTGCGTAAGCGGCAGTTTCCAAGGCACCCCGGACGGAGCCGCGTTGAGTTCGGCCCGCGTGTTCCGCCAGGCGCAGGTGCCGGTGCTGGGCCGTCTGTCGATCGGCGGCGGCGACCCGCACGGCGCCGATGCCAACGCGCGCGTGCGCAGCATGGCGCTGCAGCTGGTGAGCGATGACGGCCAGGAATGGCGCACCGCGATGAACAGCTTCCCGTTCTTCGCGGTGCCCACCGCCGAGGCCTTCCTGGAACAGACCCGCGCGGGTATCCCCGACCCGGCCACCGGCAAGCCGGACCCGGCGAAGATGGCCGCGGTGCAGGCCAAATACCCCAGCGCGCGCGCCTTCGGGGAATGGGCCAAGACCGCGCCCTGGTCCAACAGCTGGGCCAACACCGACTACAACGGGGTCAACAGCTTCCGCTTCACCGCCGCCGACGGCAGCCGGCACTTCGTGCGCTGGAGCATGCGCCCGCAGGCCCCGTTCGTGGAGATGACCGCCGACCAGCGCGCGCAGGCCGGGCTGGACTACCTGGCCGACGAATTCGCGCAACGGCTGGCCCAGGGCCCGGTGCGCTGGGACATGTGGGTGACGCTTGCCGAAGCTGGCGACCCGATCGATGACCCGTCGCAGGTGTGGCCGGCGCAACGCCGCCAGGTCAAGGTAGGCACGCTGAGCCTGGTGTCGATGCAGCCGCAGGCCGAGGGCGCGTGCCGCGACCTCAACTACGACCCGCTGATCCTGCCCAGCGGCATCGCCGGCTCCGATGACCCGATCCTGGCGGCACGCTCGGCCGTGTATTCGCAGTCGTTCAACCGCCGCGAGCGCGAAATCGCCAGCGGCAAGGGTGCTGCCGCCACCGGCAAGGAAGGTGCGAAATGAACCGCGAGAACGGCCACTTCAACCTTACCGCGCGGGTGCTGCACTGGCTGATGGCGGCGATGATCCTGACCATGCTGTTCGTGGGCGTGGGCATGGTGGCCGCGCTTCAGTGGCGGCCGATGCTGGTCGACCTGCACCGGCCGCTGGGCATCGCGATCCTGCTGCTGGTGCTCGTGCGCCTGTACAACCGCCTGCGCCACCGGCCGCCGCCGTTGCCGGCCGACCTGCCAGCCTGGCAGGCGGCTGCCGCGCATGCGTCGCACTGGGTGCTGTACGGGCTGATGCTGGCGATGCCGCTGGTGGGCTGGTCGATGCTGTCGGCCGGTGGCTATCCGATCGTGATGTGGTCCGGCGTAAACCTGCCGGCGATCGTGCCGCATGATCCGTCGCTGTACGCGGCACTGCGCAATGCGCACAGCCTGCTGGCCTATGCGCTGTTCGCCACGGTGGTGGTGCATCTGTCGGCCGCGCTGTTCCACCTGTGGGTGCGCCGGGATGGGGTGTTCCAGGCGATGGCGAAGGGACCGGGCCGTACGCCACCGGCCGATGTCGATCCTCGGTAAACGGACGCCTGCCAGGTAGCTACCGACCGTTGGTCGGTAGATGGCCCTCCGGTCAGCGTTGCGAGGAGCCGGCCAGCGGCCGGCACTACCGGTGCGATTGCGTTGCACCCATCCACGGTGGGTGCCTACCGGGCGGCGCGGTGGGCGTCGACGAGGGCGCGGTAGCGCTCGCGGTGCCGGATGCATCATCGGCCACGTCGTCGTAATGGCAGGACCAGCGCTGCGCGTTCGGCGTGATGGTCCACACCCCACCGGTACGGTCGATGAGATCGGCGAAGTGGTGTTTCATCGGGTGCGCTTCCGGTCCATGGAGCGCACAGAATACGCGCTCGCCTACAGCCAGCCCTTCTGCCGCGCCAGCCGATACGCTTCGATGCGGTTGGCCACGCCCAGTTTGCCGATGCATTCGGACAGATAGTTCCGCACGGTGCCGTGCGACAAGCCCAGCTGGGTGGCGATCTCGCTGGCCGAACGCCCGTCGCCTGACAGGCGCAGTACCTGGCGTTCGCGGTCGTTGAGCGGGTCGGCCTGCGACCACGCATCCAGCGCCAGTTGCGGGTCGATCGCGCGTCCGCCGCGCTGCACCTGGCGCAGGGCATCGGCCAGGCGTTCGGCCGGCGCATCCTTGAGCAGGTACCCGCACACGCCGGCATCCAGCGCCCGGCGCAGGAAGCCCGAGCGCGCGAAGGTGGTCACGATCATCACCTTGATCGGCAACTGCTGGCGCGCGATGCGCTGGGCCAGCTCCAGCCCGGACAGACCGGGCATTTCAATGTCGGTCACCAGGATGTCCGGCTGCAGCTGCTGCAGCATGCGCCAGGCCGCCTCGCCATCGGCGGCGCTGCCCAGCACCTCGATGTCCGGCTCCAGGCCCAGCAGCGCCGACAGTGCACCGCGCACCATCGCCTGGTCTTCGGCCAATACGATGC
>NZ_QAIW01000341.1:6784-8042 GCF_003061285.1 Stenotrophomonas sp. HMWF003
CCGGCCCGCCCGCAGGCAGCGACGGTGCCGTTGGCAGGTCGGCCGGCAACGCGGCCACCGCCGCGGTTGCTGCCGGCAGCGGAACGCGCACCGTTACGCAGGTGCCCTCGCCCTTCACCGACTGCACTACCAGCGTGCCGTGCAATGCAATGGCGCGTTCGCGCATGCCCCCCAACCCGTTGCCGTCGGCCTGCACGCCGCCGCGGCCATCATCGCGGATCTCCATCAACAAGCTGCGCCCTTCCTGTTCAAAGCGTATCCAGGCCTGGTGCGCCTGCGCGTGCCGGGCGATGTTGGTGGCGGCCTCGCGCAGCACCAGCGACAACCCGCGCTCCACCTCCGGCGGCATCGGCGGCGGCGGCGCGTAGTGCAGGTGCACGTGCTGGCACTCCAGCAACAGGCGCGCCGAGGCCAGTTCGGCGGCCAGGTCGCTGGCGCGGATCCCGGTCACCGCGCTGCGCACTTCGGCCAGGGCCTGGCGCGCGATCGCTTCGGCTTCGGTCACTTCGCGGCGCGAGGCCTCCGGATCACGATCGAACAGCTTGCGCGACAGTTCCAGCTTCAGCGTGATCAACGACAGCGTATGCCCCAGCAGGTCGTGCAGGTCGCGCCCGATGCGCTCGCGTTCGGCGGTGGCGGCCAGCCGGCGCACTTCCTCCTGCGACAGCTGCAGCGCCGCATCGCGGTCCTTGTTGATGCTCTCCACGTTGACGATGATGCCGATGATCAGCCCCATCGACGGTATCCACACCACCAGCTGCCAGGGATACCCCACCCACAGCGCAATGCCCACGAACAGCGCGTTGAGCAGCAGCAGCTGGACCAGGTAGCGCCAGAGACCGGTTTCCCGGCACACCCGCATCATCACGCAGCCGAAGATGAAGTAGCTGATGCCTGCGGGGTACCAGGGCAGCAGTGAAAGCCCCATCGCCACCATCGCCAGCGCATAGCGTGGCCCATGGTGGCGCGGGGCCAGCAGCAGGCGGCCGTAGAGCGCCAGGAACACCGGGTAGGTGAGCAGCGTCAGCCACAGCCAGCGCAGCGTGTAGCCGGTGCCGAAGATCGGGGTGAAAAACACCCACCCGCTCCACAGCAGATGCACGGCATCGGCCCAGGCCGGCTTGCCGCGGCGCAGGTTGTCGGCCACCGACGAGTCCGGCGCGGGGCGCAGCAGCGAGGCGATCCAGCGCGAAGACACGGGTGGTTCCAGGGCGGGGCGGTCAGGCGCGATCATGCCAGTTTCGTCCGTCGCTTAGCC
>NZ_QAIW01000341.1:8052-8415 GCF_003061285.1 Stenotrophomonas sp. HMWF003
GCCGGTGACCGCCAGCAACACCGCGATGTGCACCCACGTGCTGCCCTGGGCCGGCAGGCCCACCGCCGGCAGCGCCAGCTGGGCCAGGTGCCAGGTGGGCCACAGCGGGGCCAGCGTGGAGAACACCGGCGGCAGGATCGACAGCGGCAGCCACAGCCCCGACAGCAGCGCCAGCGGCAGGTACACCAGGTTGACCACCGCCGGGGCCGCACTGGCACTGACATGGCTGCCGATCCACAGCCCGATCGCGCCCAGCGGCAGCGCAGCGAAGGCGGCCACGGCCAGCAGCCGCAGCACCATGGCCGGTGCCAGGCCCACCCCGGCCAGGGCCGCCACCCCCAGCAGTACCAGCGCCACCAGCAG
>NZ_QAIW01000342.1:0-1596 GCF_003061285.1 Stenotrophomonas sp. HMWF003
CTACAACGACCACGTCTGGTCGCAGCTGCGGCTGTCGTCCAAGTCGCATTGGGACGTACCGGTGACCACGCCCAACGGCGTGGTGCATGCGCTGGTGTCCCACCCCACCCCGCCGGTGTTCGACGGCCCGGAGAAGCGCAACGCCGCGCGCAACCACGACGAACTGCGGCTGTGGCAGGAATACCTGGCGGCCGGCAGCAAACCCTGGCTGTGTGACGACAAAGGCCAGTGTGGTGGCCTGCAGCAGGACGCCCGCTTCGTGATCCTGGGCGACCTCAACAACGACCCGGTCGACGGCGATGGCCGCCACGAGGCGATCGTGGAGCTGATCGAGAACCCGCGCGTGCTGCGCTACCCGACCCCGCGCAGCGTGGGCGCCGAGCAGACCAGCCTGGCGTATGCGGAAAAGGGCATCGTGCGCAGGGGCGCGCCGTTCCATGCCACCGGCGATTTCGGCCCGAAGTCGGGCACGATGCGGCTGGACTACGTGCTGCCCTCCGTCGGCTTCGCATTCGTGGGCAGCGGCGTGTTCTGGCCGGCCAACGAAAGCCCGGAAGCGAAGATCGCCGATGGCAGCGACCACCACCTGGTGTGGGTGGACGTGCGTTGATCGTTCCCCCGCGGTAGGCGACGACCGTTGGTCGTCGCGTCGGGGTTGGTAGGCGACGACCGCAGGTCGTCGCCCCCGTTCGATCACCGCAATTCGATCCCGATCGCCTCAGCCGCCTCACGCGCAATCTTGCGCGCCGCATCGATATCCGCGCCCCGCGCCAGGGTCACACCCACGCGGCGGTGCCCATGCACGCTCGGCTTGCCGAACAGGCGCAGCGCCGAATCCGGCTGCACCAGCGCTTCGGCCACGTTGCTGAAGAACGGCACGCCTTCGCCATGGGCCAGCATCGCGCACGAGGCCGACGGACCGTTCTGGCGGATCAGCGGAATCGGCAGGCCCAGGATGGCGCGCGCATGCAGGGCAAACTCGCTCAGCTCCTGCGACGCCAGCGTCACCAGCCCGGTGTCATGCGGGCGCGGCGACACTTCGCTGAACCACACCTCGTCGCCCTTCACGAACAGCTCCACGCCGAACAGGCCCCAGCCACCGAGGTCGTCGGTGATCGCCTGCGAGATTTCCTCGGCACGCGCCAGCGCGCGCGGCGACATCGGCTGCGGCTGCCAGCTTTCGCGGTAGTCGCCGTCCTTCTGCCAGTGCCCGATCGGTGCGCAGAACGCGGTGCCGGCCGCATGCCGCACGGTCAGCAGGGTGATTTCGTACTCGAAGTCGATGAAGCCTTCCACGATGCAGCGCCCGGCGCCGGCACGGCCACCGGTCTGCGCGTATTCCCAGGCCGGGGCGATGTCGGCTTCGCTGCGCAGCGTGCTCTGGCCCTTGCCCGAGGACGACATCACCGGCTTGACCACGCACGGCAGGCCGATCGCGGCCACCGCGGCGCGGTACTCGGCCTCGGTATCCACGAACCGGTACGGCGAGGTGGGCAGGCCCAGGGTTTCAGCGGCCAGCCGACGGATGCCTTCGCGGTCCATGGTGAGGCGGGCGGCGCGCGCGGTCGGGATCACCCGCAGGCCGCTTTCCTGCTC
>NZ_QAIW01000342.1:1618-3596 GCF_003061285.1 Stenotrophomonas sp. HMWF003
CGGTACCACCAGGTGCGGCTGCTCCTTGGCGATGAGCGCGCGCAGCGCCATCGCATCCAGCATGTCGATCACGTGCGAGCGGTGCGCCACCTGCATGGCCGGCGCATCGGCATAGCGGTCGGCGGCGATCACCTCCACGCCCAGGCGCTGCAGCTCGATGGCGACCTCCTTGCCCAGTTCACCGGAGCCCAGCAGCAGGACGCGGGTGGCGGAGGGAGACAACGGCGTGCCGAGCGTGGACATGGCGGTATTCCGGGCAACAGGGGTGGGAGCGCATTTTAAGGCTTCCGCGCGGGCGAAACCGGGGTACTTGCAACCTGATATCAATTTGATATCGTTCAAGCCAACCACCCAAGGACGCCCGCCATGAAAGAGATGCCCACCCGTTCCCTGTCCGGCCTGCCGTTCCTGCTCGGGGTGCTGGTCCTGCTGGGGCTGTCCGCGTGGCTGTTCATCGCAGGCGCACGCACGCTTCCGGTGTCGCCCGGCCTGATGTTCGGCGGGGTCGCCCTGTCGATCGTGGCCATGCTCAGCCTGACCGGCCTTTACACGGTGCAGCCCAACCAGGCGGTGGTGCTGAGCCTGTTCGGCAAGTACGTGGGCACGGTCAAGGACAACGGCCTGCGCTGGAACAACCCGTTCTTCAGCAAGAAGAAGGTCAGCCAGCGCGTGCGCAACTTCGAAAGCGGCAAGCTCAAGGTCAACGAGCTGGACGGCAGCCCGATCGAGATTGCCGCGGTGATCGTCTGGCAGGTGGTGGACGCTTCCGAGGCCGTCTACAACGTGGATGACTACGAGAGCTTCGTGCACATCCAGTCCGAATCGGCGCTGCGCGCGATGGCCACCAGCTACCCCTACGACCAGCACGAGGAAGGCCAGCTGTCGCTGCGCAGCCACGCCGCCGAGATCTCCCAGCACCTCAAGGACGAGCTGGCCGAACGCCTGGCAGATGCCGGCGTGCAGGTGATCGATGCACGCATCAGCCACCTGGCCTACGCACCGGAAATTGCCCAGGCGATGCTGCAGCGCCAGCAGGCCAATGCGGTGATCGCCGCGCGCACGCGGATCGTCGCCGGCGCGGTGGGCATGGTGGAAATGGCGCTGGCCGAGCTGCAGAAGAACGGCGTGGTGCAGCTGGACGAAGAGCGCAAGGCGCACATGGTGAGCAACCTGCTCACCGTGCTCTGCTCGGACCGTGGCACCCAGCCGGTGGTCAACGCCGGCTCGCTGTACTGAGCCGCCCATGTCGGAAAAAAAGGCCTATCCGCTGCGCATCAACGCCGACATTCTCGCGGCCCTGCAGCGCTGGGCCGATGACGAACTGCGCAGCGCCAACGCGCAGATCGAGTACGTGCTGCGCGATGCACTGCGCAAGGCCGGGCGCCTTCCCAAACCGGATGCAAGCAAGGAGAGCACACCATGAGCAAGCGTTGGAGCTACCTGACTGTCGAAGTAAAGCCGTCGTGGACCGGGCTGAAGTCCGATGACCTGCAGACCGAACTCAACCGCCACGGCCAGCTCGGCTGGGAACTGGTGAACGTGCTGCAGACCCAGCCGATGGGCGTGGCGGTGCTGCTGTTCAAGAAGGAGATCTGAGGTGGTCGCCCTGCGTTGGCGCGGTGCTGCGCTGCTGCTGTCCACGCTGGCCTTTGCGGCCTCGGCGGCGACGCCGCCGGCGCAGGTGGTCACCCGGCTTCTCGACCACCTGCAGGCCGGTGACGGTGCCGCCGCCGTGGCGATGTTCACTCCGGAAATGGCCAAGGCCGCCCCTGCGCCCGGTCTGCTGGCCCTGTGGCAGTCGTTCGGCGAACCCCGTGGCCGCGGCGCGGCGGAGATCATTTCCACCAGCCACCGCCCCGACGTGGTGACGCAGCCGCTGCAGTTTGCCTCCGGCGCCATTGAGGTCAGCGCGGTGGTGGATGACCAGGGCCGGATTGCCGGGCTGCATTTCAAGCCCGGCAATCCGGCCCTGGTCATC
>NZ_QAIW01000342.1:3606-4320 GCF_003061285.1 Stenotrophomonas sp. HMWF003
ATGCTGCCTATGCCGAAGTGCCCCTGGACGTGGTGACCGCCACGGGCACCCTGCCCGGCACGCTGGCCCGGCCGCAGAGCGACGGCCGCGTGCGCGCGGTGGTGCTGGTGCACGGCTCCGGGCCGCAGGACCGGGATGAAACCATCGGTGCCAACCGCCCGTTCCTGGACGTGGCGCGCGGCCTGGCCGCGCAGGGCATCGCGGTGCTGCGCTACGAAAAACGCAGCCGCGTGCGCCCGCAGGATTTCAGCGGCGACCGCTACACCATGGACGATGAGACCACCGACGACGCGGTTGTCGCCGTGGCAACGCTGGCCGCCGACAGCGGGATCGATCCGCGCCATATCTACGTCATGGGGCACAGCCAGGGCGGCATGCTGGCGCCGCGCATCGCCGCGAAGTCGGGCAAGGTGGCCGGGCTGGTTCTGTGGGCAGCACCGGCCCGCTCGCTGCTGACCCTGCTGCCCGAACAGAACCGCTACCTGCTCGGGCTGGACGGCCAGATCAGCGCGGACGAACAGGCCTTCCTGGATACGCTGGACCGCCAGATCGCCGCGGCCCGCAGTGATGCCGACGTGCCCGCGGCCGACCTGCCGCTGCGCCTGCCCGCCCACTACTGGCGCACGTTCGAGGCGATCGATCCGGTTGCCGATGCCCGTGCGTCACCGCTGCCGATACTGTTGCTGCAGGGCGGCCGTGACTTCCAGGTGGTGG
>NZ_QAIW01000342.1:4330-13324 GCF_003061285.1 Stenotrophomonas sp. HMWF003
AGCTTCAAGTACTACCCGCCGTTGAACCACCTCGGCATCGCCGGCGAAGGACCGGGCTCGCTGCAGGAATACAGCCGCCCCGGCCACGTGCTGCCGGCGCTGATCGATGACGTGGCCGCGTGGATCGGGGCGCAGCCATGAGTGCGACGCGCGCGACCGATACGGTCTTTGCCGTGGCCCCGGCGCCGGTCTGGCGCCTGCTGTGGCTGTGGGTGCCGATGCTGGCCGTGGCGGCGCTGATCGTGGCCACCACGTTGCAGTCGGCCCAGCGCACCCCGCACGAACTGGGCCTGACGCTGCCGTTCCTGGCGGTGCTTACCGCGGTACTGAGCGCGGCGTATTTCCGCCGCCGCATCCAGCTGCAGGGCCGCGACCTGGAGGTGGGGTCCACGTTCTATCGCAAGCGGGTGGCGGTGGATGCGCTGCAACTGGACCAGGCGCGGGTGGTGGACCTGGCCGAGCATGGCAGTCTCAAGCCGGTGATCAAGACCAATGGCTACGGCATGCCCGGCTTCCTGTCCGGGCACTACCGCATGCGTGACCGGCGCAAGGCGTTCTGCCTGCTCACCGATGCCAGCCGCGTGCTGTACCTGCCGCTGCGCGACGGCAGCGTGCTGATGCTCAGCCCGGAAAAACCCCGCGACCTGTTGGCGGCCCTGCAGGCGCTGGCCGCGCCCGGGCGCACGCACTAAGCTGGTCGCATGCGCCGTCCCCCTGCCCTGTTGATTAACACCGCCGACATCGAACTGTGGCCCGGCGGCCTGCTGCGCGCACGCAGCAACGCCGACGCGCGCGCGCTGGCCCAGGCGCGCTGGGTACTGCGGCGCAAACGCGATGGCCGCTATCTCGCTGTTGCCAGCGCACACGGCGTACTGCCGCTGGTACCGCGTCTGATGCGCGAGGACGGCATGGAGGCCGCGCTCGACGCGCTGGACCAGCAGGCGCTGGCCCCTGGCCGCCACGCGGTGGCCGATAGCACGCTGCTGCCACTGAGCGGCCTGCAGCAGCGGCTGGCGCAGCTGGAGATCGATGCAGACGGCTATGAAGCCGCCACCGGGCTGGTGCTGGAAGCCGAACCGGCCCAGCTGCACCTGGCCGGCTTCGATCGCTACCGGCGGCCCCTGTGGTTGCGCCGGTCCGCCGCACGCGGCTGGCAGCGCCTGCAGTTGGCCGCCGCCGCCGACGGCGTCGCGCTGGACGCGATTTCCGGCTACCGCAGCCATGCCTACCAGCTGGGTATTTTCGAGCGCAAGCGCGCGCGCGGACTTGCCGTGGCCGACATCCTGCAGGTCAATGCCGCCCCCGGCTACAGCGAACACCACAGCGGCTTCGCGCTGGATATCGGCACGCCCGGCGAACCGCCGGCCGAAGAAAGCTTCGAACACACCGCCGCGTTTGCGTGGCTGCGGGACAATGCCGCGCGGTTCGGTTTCCAGCTGAGCTACCCGCGCGACAACCCGCACGGCATCGTCTACGAGCCGTGGCACTGGCGCTGGCTGACACCCACGTAGAGCCGGGCTCTGCCCGGCTGGTTGGCTGGCATGGCCTTGCCGGGCAGAGCCCGGCACTACGGATGGCGGAATCCCGCGTAGAGCCGGGCTCTGCCCGGCTGGTCTTGGTTGGCATGGCCTTGCCGGGCAGAGCCCGGCACTACGATTGCCTTGCCGGGCAGAGCCCGGCACTACGATTGCCTTGCCGGGCAGAGCCCGGCACTACGATTGCCTTGCCGGGCAGAGCCCGGCACTACCGGCGGGCAGCCTTGGCCCTGCCGTTGGTCAATCCTGCGAGCGGTTGGTTGTTTCTTTGGCGTCGGCGCTGAAGTCGGCGATGCGCCACAGGTACAGGCTGGCGTAGGTGCGGTACGGGCCCCATTTTTCGCCGCGCGCCTGTAGTTCCTTCGGGGTGGGCATGGCCTCGGCCTTGTCCACGCGCTGGGCGCCCTTGCGGATGCCGAGGTCGTCGATGGGCAGGATGTCCGGGCGGCCGAGGCGGAACATCAGCATCATCTCCACGGTCCAGCGGCCGATGCCGCGGATCGGCACCAGCGCGTCGATGATCGCGTCGTGCCCCATCACCGACATCCGGCGCAGGTCGGGAATCTGGCCGTCGGCCTCGCGCCGGGCCAGGTCGCGCAGCGCCAAAGCCTTGTTGCCCGATACCCCACAGACGCGCAGTGCGGCATCGTCGATCCGGCCCAGCGTATCGGCGTGCAGGCGCTGGCTGCCGATGGCCACTTCCACCCGCCCCACGATGGTCGAGGCGGCCTTGCCACTGAGCTGCTGGAACAGGATCGCGCGCGCCAGCGCATCGACCGGGTCGAAGCGTTTGGACCAGCCCGCCGGGGCCTCGATCGGACCCAGCCGTTTCATCCACGTGCCCAGGCGACGGTCCCGCCGGCTCAGCCAGGCGTGCGCCTCCTCTACGTCGAAGCCGCGGCTGAAGCGTGGCATGTCAGCGGCGCAATGCGTTCAGGCCGTAGGCCAGCCAGCCCAGCATCAACGCGGTGCCGCCCACCGGGGCCAGCTGCGTGCTGAGCTTCCACAACGCCCCGGCCACCAGGCTGCCGGAGAACAGCAGGGTGCCGATCAGCAGCACGTACAGCGCCAGCTTGCCCACGCTGTTCTGCTGGGTGGGCCCGAGGACCGCCAGGGCCACGCCGTGGCCGAACGCGTACAGCGCGGCGGTGGTCACGTGCGACTGTGCCACCGGGTCGGCGATGCCGTGCGAGGCGTAGGCCGACAGGCCTACGGCCGTGGCGGCCAGCAGGCCACCGAAGCAGGCCAGCAGGGAGGGTTTGCGTGCGCGTCGTTCCAGGTTGAGCATGCGGACATCCTTCGAGGAATGCTCCGCGGGCGGAGCAAAAAAAAACGCGCCGCAGGAAGCGGCGCGTTTTTCGTCGTGCGTTACATCACCGGTGACCGTCGGTTTACTTGACGGCCCAGTAGATGTCGTACGTGCCTTCCGGCGTGAACGACTTGTCCACGCCGTCCTTCCAGGACTCGTACGGACGGTCGATCACTTCGTTGCCGTTGGTCACCGACCACGCGCGCAGGGCGTTGCGGGCGATGTCCAGGCCAGCCATGTGGCCGGTGTAGGCCGCGTGGGCCGAACGGTGCGGGGCCACGTGCACGTACTTCACCGGGGCACCGGCGTCGATCTTGACGGTCAGGGCATCGGCAGCAGCACCCTGGGTGCCCTTCTTCTTGACCGGCTGGGCCACGTCGAAGGCGTACTTCTCGGCGCCGAAATCGGTGGTGATGATGCGGAACGGACCGGCGGCTTCGAGGTCATTGGCCTCCATCACGCGCTTGATCCACTCCTGGTTGTCCTTGATGGACTTGGTGATGGTTTCCTGACCGCGGTCGACGTTACCGGCGGTGACCACCAGCAGGTCTTCCACCGGGACGTCCACGATGGCCAGATCGGTCAGCGGGGCTTCGGCGGTGCGGTAATCGATGTTGGGCACGGTGGCCAGCATGTTGGCCATGCGCGACAGACCCAGCTTCAGGTCGTCACCAACGTGACGGCTGACATACAGACCCGCGTAACGGCCAAACAGGTTGAAGCCGTACTTGATGCTGTAGTCCTGGGTGATCTTGACGTTGCGGCCACCCTTGCCGGTCGGCTCCAGGGTGAAGCTGGTCTTCTTGTCGTGGCCCTTGGTCGGGTCCTCGATGGCGATGGACACCAGCTTGTTCTTCTCCGACTCGGTGATCTCCCAGCTGCCCTGGCCCAACGAGCTTTCCTTGGAAGAATAATCCAGACGTGCGCCAACGCCGGCAGCGGGGCCGGAGAGCTTCAGTTCAACGGCGGGATCGCGCAGCAAGAGCGGGTTCCAGTCCTTGAAGCGGCGCAGGCTGTTGACCGTGTCGAACACGATCGTCATCTTGCGGTTGGTCTCGATGCTTTCGGAAATATGGCGCTCGCCCGGCAGACATACGCCAATGATGACGAACAGGCCAGCCACGATCCCCAAGGCGATCAGGAACTCGATAATACGGGTCATTCAGAAGTCTCCGGGGCCGATCCCACGGCCGGGTTGATTGAAGCGAAGCGCCAATCCTAGCAGGCTTCGCGGGTGTTGTAGATCAGGATTGGCGCACCGGTTTCCATGCCGGCAGCGGTTTTGCATAGACAAGGAGCGGAACGATAACGTATCGCGCGTGTCAGCACGTAGCGGTTCGGGAATATTTCTTTGCCGGATTCGGCCGAATGGGCCGTTTTCCGGCGCGCAGCCCTTGTGGCACAAGGGATCCGGCGCATATTCAGGATATTGCACAAAGACCACCGGCAGCGGCTTGCCGGTGGCCCTGGCACGGCCTCAGACCAGCTGCAGCTCGAACGCCTTCAATACCGCGCGGGTGCGGTCGCGGACGCCCAGCTTGGACAGGATGTTGGACACGTGGTTTTTGATCGTGCCCTCGGCCACGCCCAGTGAATTGGCGATCTCCTTGTTGGAGAAGCCGCTGGCCATCAGCCGCAGGATCTCGGTCTCGCGGTCGGTCAGCGGGTCGGGCCGGTCCAGGCTGACGAATTCATTGCGCATGTGCTCCAGCCCGGACAGCAGCCGCTGGGTCACCGCCGGCTGCACCAGCGAACCGCCGTCGGCCACGGTGCGGATCGCGCCCACCAGCTGTTCCAGGGTGACGTCCTTGAGCAGGTAGCCCTTGGCACCGGCCTTGAGCCCGGCCAGCACCAGCTGGTCGTCGTCGAAGGTGGTCAGGATGATGGTCGGCGGCAGCTGGCCCAGCCGGGACAGCATCTGCAGCGCCTCCAGCCCGGACATCACCGGCATGCGCATGTCCATCAGCACCACGTCCGGACGGATCTGCGGGACCACCTCGACCGCCTGGCGGCCGTCGGCGGCCTCGGCGACCACTTCGATCCCGTCGTCGAGCGCCAACAGCGAGCGGATCCCCTGCCGCACCAGGGTTTGGTCGTCGACCAGGCAGACGCGAATCATCAACGAACTCCTCATGTAACAGGGGCCAGCATCAACACTGGCGCGCCGGGAACCGAGGCGCGCAGGCGGAAGCCCTGACCCCGGCGGGTTTCAATCTGCAGCTCACCGCCACATTGATACAGGCGTTCACGCATGCCGCGCAGGCCATTGCCGACCACGATGCCGTCCGCGCCCACCCCGTCATCATGCGCCTGGATGACCACCTCGCCTTCACTTTCACGCCTTACCTGGATCCACAGGTTGCGTGCGTTGGCGTGGCGCACCGCGTTGGTGATGATTTCCTGGGTGCAGCGCAGCAGCACATGGGCGCGCTCGGGGTCTTCCACGTTCAGCGGTTCGGCGATGTCCAGGTGGATGTCCAGCGACGGCACCTGCTCGGTGAGCGGGCGCAGCGCGGCGGCCAGGTCGATGGCGCCGCTGTCGCGGATCTGGCTGACGGCCTCGCGCACGTCGGTGAGCAGCAGCTTGGCCAGGGTATGGGCCTGGTGCACATGCTCCTGGGCCTGGCCGTCGGTGAGGTGCCCGGCCACTTCCAGGTTCAGGCTGAGCGCGGTGAGGTGGTGGCCCAGCAGGTCGTGCAGTTCCCGCGAGATGCGGGTGCGCTCGTTGACCCGGGCGCTCTCGGCCAGCAGCACGCGGGTGGCGCGCAGTTCGGTGTTGAGCCGGCGCTGTTCTTCACGGGCGTCGGTCTGCTGCCGCGCGACCAGGCTGGTCACGAAGATGAACATGGAGAACCCGCCATACAGCAGCGACTGCATCAGCGCCTCGAACAGCGGCATGCGCAGGATCAGGTAGTACACCGGCAGCACTGCCAGCTGGCTGAGCAGCAGCCACAGGACCCCGCCGCGCACCTGCAGCATCCACGGGATGACCCCGGCAGCCACCATCATCAGGATGCTGCCCAGGCCCGACCCGCTCAGGTAGCTCACGCCCAGCGCCGAGGTGGTGAGCAGCAGCAGCACCACCCGGTCGTACCAGGCCGAATGGCCGCCGCCGTCACGCAGGCCGCGGGTCAGCCAGAAGTAGCAGGCACCGAAGGTGAGGTAGGCGGTGAACAGCCACACCGCCCAGCTGTCCAGGCCGTCGCCGCGGTGGCGCAGCAGCGATTCGTACTGGGAATACACCACGGGCAGGCCGACCATGACCCAGGTGAACAGGCCGGCCAGTCGCAGTACTCGGGTTTGGCTCAGGTATCCCAGCATGGACGCATCTTAGGCTGAACCTGCGCCCCTGCACTCCCACATAAGTCATGGGCGGCGATTCGCCCGGGCCTGCCACCCGTGCAATAATCCGATGAGGGTCCCTTGATGGACCAACCGCGTTACCCCACGGAGTCACAATGTCGATTGTCATCCGCGACGTGCGCGAGCACGAGCTCGATTCCGTCCTGGCCCTGAACAACAATGCCGGCCTGGCCATCCTGCCGCTGGATGCCGCCCGCCTGCGCCTGTTCTATGAAACCGCTGAGTATTTCCGCGTCGCCGAGCGCGACGGCAACCTGGCCGGCTTTTTGATCGGCTTCGGCAGCGACAGCCAGCACGACAGCAGCAACTTCGCCTGGTTCCAGCAGCAGCTGGACAGCAAATTCTTCTATATCGACCGCATCGTGGTCGCCAGCCGCCGTCGCGGCGGTGGCGTCGGCCGTGCGTTCTATGCCGATGCACAGAGCTATGCCGAGCTGCGCTACCCGCAGATGACCTGCGAGGTGTTCCTGGACCACGGCGCCGACGCGGCGCTGCTGTTCCATGGCAGCTTCGGCTTCCGCGAGGTCGGGCAGAACAACATGGCCCACGTGGACGTGCGCGCCAGCATGCTGCTCAAGGACCTGTGCAGTTACCAGTGGGTGCACGACACCTACGGCGACCAGCTGCCGGACGTGCCCTGGGTGGGCCACCGTCGCGAGCCGCTGCGCGCGCATCGACCGACGGGGACCTGAGGTGGCGGCAAACATGGATTTTGAACAGGCCGGTGAACTGAAGATCGGCCAGGTGGGCATCGCCAACCTGCGCATCCGCACCTTGGATGTGGACCGCCTCACCCGCGAGATGCACGACCGCGTGGCGCGTGCGCCGAAGCTGTTCGGGCGCGCGGCGGTGATCCTGGATTTCGGCGGGCTCAGCCAGATCCCGGACGTGGCCACGGCCAAGGCCCTGCTGGATGGGCTGCGCAGCGCCGGCGTGCTGCCGGTGGCGCTGGCCTACGGCACCACCGAAACCGAGCTGCTGTCGCAGCAGCTGGGGCTGCCGCTGCTGGCCAAGTTCCGTGCGCAGTACGAACGCGCCGAGCTGGACGCGGTCCCGGCCGCCCCGCCGCCGGCCGCCCCTGCGCCTGCACCGGAACCGGCACGGCGTGCCCGCGCGGCCACGCCGGCCGCCGTGCCGGCCACCCCGGCCAAGGCACCGCAGCCGGGTCGCATGCAGACCAGCAACGTGCGCTCGGGCCAGCAGCTGTACGCAGAGAACTGCGACCTGACGGTGATGGCCACGGTGGGCGCGGGTGCCGAGGTGATCGCCGATGGCAGCATCCATATCTACGGTACGCTGCGGGGCCGTGCCCTGGCCGGTGCCCAAGGCAACACCACGGCACGTATATTCTGCCGTGAATTCCATGCTGAACTGGTCGCCATTGCCGGCCATTACAAGGTACTGGACGATGTTCCGGACACGCTGCGCGGCAAGGCCGTGCAGGTGTGGCTGGAGCAGGACCAGATCAAGATCGCGGCGCTGGACTGATCCGGCGCCCAACCATATGAATCAGGAGAAGTCCTTTGGCTGAAATCATCGTAGTCACTTCCGGCAAGGGCGGCGTGGGCAAGACCACCAGCAGCGCCAGCCTGGCATGCGGCCTGGCGCGGCGCGGCAAGAAGGTGGCGGTGATCGACTTCGACGTCGGCCTGCGCAACCTGGATCTGATCATGGGGTGCGAGCGCCGGGTGGTGTACGACTTCGTGAACGTGGTCCACGGCGAGGCGACGCTCAAGCAGTCGCTGATCAAGGACAAGCGCTTCGACAACCTGTACGTGCTCGCGGCCTCGCAGACCCGTGACAAGGATGCGCTGACCCAGGAAGGCGTGGGCAAGGTGCTGAAGGACCTGGCCGCGGACGGGTTCGAGTACATCATCTGCGACTCGCCGGCCGGTATCGAGAAGGGTGCGTTCCTGGCGATGTACTACGCCGACCGTGCGGTGGTGGTGGTGAACCCGGAAGTGTCGTCGGTACGCGACTCGGACCGGATCATCGGGCTGCTGGATTCGAAGACGCACAAGGCCGAATCGGGCCAGAACGTGCCGGCGTTCCTGTTGCTCACGCGCTACAGCCCGGCCCGGGTGGAAAGTGGCGAGATGCTGAGCATTACCGACGTTGAGGAAGTGCTGGGCCTGAAGGCCATTGGCGTGGTACCCGAGTCGGGCGACGTGCTCAATGCGTCCAACAAGGGCGAGCCGGTGATCCTGGACCCCGAATCGGCGGCGGGCCAGGCCTATGAAGATGCGGTTGGCCGCATTCTTGGCGAAGAGCGTCCGATGCGCTTCACCACCGTGGAGAAGAAAGGCTTCTTCAGCAAGCTGTTCGGAGGGTAAGCATGGGACTGTTCGATTTCCTGAACCGGAAGAAGACGACGGCCGAAACGGCGAAGAACCGCCTGCAGATCATCATTGCGCAGGAGCGCAGCCATCGCGGTGGCCCAGATTACCTGCCGCTTCTGCAGCGTGAGCTGCTGGAAGTGATCAAGAAGTACGTGAACATCGACGCGGATGCGGTGAAGGTCGATCTGGTGAAGGACGGGGAGCACGATGTGCTCGATATTTCCGTCGCCTTGCCGGAAGGCCCGCAGCAGCCCTGAGCCTTGTCGCCCCTTCCGGTTGGGAGGGGCGGTTGAATGCATGCCATGACCACCGACGTTGCCACCGCCGATGTGCAGGTCACCTGCGTTGGCGATATCCACTTTGACGATGCCGTTGCCCTGCTGGCCGCGCACGACCTGCGGCTGCACCGGGTAGACGCGGCCGCGCCGATTCCAGGCAGTTACTGGGG
>NZ_QAIW01000342.1:13334-15312 GCF_003061285.1 Stenotrophomonas sp. HMWF003
TGCTGCACGAGGCCTGCCATCTGATCGTGCTGCCACCGGAGCGACGCGCGCTGGTGCACACCGACGCGACCGATTCGGTCCCCGAAGAAGACGCCACCTGCTACCTGCAGATCGTGCTGGCCGGGCAACTGCCGGGCGTCGGCAGCGACCGCCTGATGCTGGACATGGATGCCTGGGGGTATACGTATCGGCTGGGGTCCACGCGTGCGTGGTTCGAGCAGGATGCGGAAGACGCACGTGCTTGGCTGATCGAGCGTGGGCTGTTGGCCGCTTAAGGCTTAGGCGATTTAAAGCGCCTCTGTTCGCCGTCTGCTTGAAGCGCGGACGCCGATACCTCGAAGAGCTCTGCCGCGCACACGTTGCGTGTGCTCGTCAAAAAAAAGAGCGAAACAACAACACCCCACGTCCTCCCCTTGCATGCAACGCGCGACCAAGCGCCACCTGCTCTTGCTCCCCCTACCCCACCGCCAGCGCGGAACTGTCTGGGTGCGGGGCGGTAGGGTTCAGCGGGGCCATGAGCAGCATGGATGCTGCGATGAGCCCCATGGATGGGTTCACGCGTGCCCCGCTGAACCCTACCGCCCCGCACCACGTCCCTCAGCAACAAAACCGCCAACAACGCCGCGCAAAAAAACCACCTACTGCCCCGCCATAGCCCGCAACGTAATCCCAACGATGTAAGCCAGGTACGTCCCGGTGGCATACCCCATCGTCCCCAACAGCACCCCCACAGGCGCAAGCGACGGATGGAACGCCGCGGCAACCACAGGCGCAGACGCCGGCCCGCCGATGTTGGATTGCGAACCAATGGCGAAGTAGAAGAACGGCACCTTCAGCACCCGCGCCAAGGCCCACAGCAGCACGATGTGCACGGCGATCCAGATGATGCCCAGCAGGAACAGCCACGGCCGGTCCAGCAGCGCCAGCAG
The DNA here is from genome assembly GCF_003061285.1 of Stenotrophomonas sp. HMWF003. NCBI lineage: Bacteria > Pseudomonadati > Pseudomonadota > Gammaproteobacteria > Lysobacterales > Lysobacteraceae > Stenotrophomonas > Stenotrophomonas sp. HMWF003. Next base: position 14,264 of record NZ_QAIW01000342.1, read on the forward strand.
ATCCATCTGCATCCCGATGCAGGCAATCAGGAAGTACAGCAGCAGCGAACCCAGCTTCGATGCCCCCGCCCCTTCCAGGTTGCGTGCACGGGTGAAACTCAACGCCAACCCGCACGTCGTGGAAATCACCACCACCCACACGAACGGCGCGTCCAGGCTGAACTGCGACGCCCAGGACACATGGCCCTTGAACCACGCCGACAGCGGCCCGGCGATCGCGTGCGACAGCCCTACCGTCCCGAAGGCCACCGCCACGATCAGCATCAGGTCGGTCAGGCTCGCCACCCGCTCATGCTCGCTGCGGAATTTTTCGATGCGCAGCTTGAGCTCGTCGATGCCCGACGTATCGGCCCCGCTGCGCGCATCGATCTTCGCCGACCGACCGGCCAGGAAGATCAGCGCCGCCATCCACACATAACCCACGCCCACGTCCACCACCGCGAACTGGCCGAAGGTGGTGGCGTTGACGTCGAACACCTCGCGCATCGCCAGCATGTTCGCGCCGCCCCCGATCCAGCTGCCGGCCAGCGCGGCCATGCCGGCCCACGTGTCGCCGGCCACCGTGTCCGGGTGCAGCCACTTCATCAGCTGGAACGCCACCACCGCGCCCAGCATGATGCTGAAGGACGCGCCCAGGTACATCACGATCAGCTTCGGCCCGAGCCGCAGGATGCCCTTGATGTCCACCGCCAGGGTGAGCAGCACCAGCGCCGCCGGCAACAGGATGTCGCGGGCGATGGGGTTGTACAGGTGCGTGTTCTGGCCGTCGATCAGCCCGAACGTGTTGTAGATGCCGGGGATCAGGTAGCACAGCAGCAACGCCGGCACGACCGTGTAGAAGCGCTTCCACAGCCCCTGCTCGCGCGAAGCGGTCCAGAACACGGCGCCGAGGGTGGCGGCGATCAGGCCGAAGACGACGATGTCGTTCTGGATCAGGGCGGGTGCTTTCACGGGTGGGAAATGCCTGGTAAAGGGACACGCGCGTTCGCGCGTGCCGGGAACAAACCCGCAGGTAGAGCCGACCGTTGGTCGGCTGCCGCGGCATGCAG
>NZ_QAIW01000343.1:0-2068 GCF_003061285.1 Stenotrophomonas sp. HMWF003
GTCGGCAACATCGTGGGTGGCGTGGTGGGCGGGGTGTTCCCGGCGCCGACGTCGCTGCCGCCGGGCCATCCCAAGGCCCCTGCGGCGCCGGATCCGGATGCGGGGCTGATCATCGGCACCGGCGGCCTGGTCGGTTCGCTGTCGACCCTGGTCGGCCCGACCGCGCAGGGCCTGCTGGGTGGGGACGGGTACGTGCGCAACGGCAAGCTGGCCGTCAGCAGCGCCAACGTGATGCAGACCTACTCGGTCACCAATGTGCTGGGCGTGCCGCTGGTCAACCTGACCCCGGTGGGCACCCTGCTCAACGGGCTGGGTGGCGCGGCCACCGGCGGCAGTTCGCACCTGACGCTGATTGGCGGGGTCACCTCGGACAGCTACATCTACAACATCAACAACGGCAACCCGAACGGGTTGCTGGGCCTGCTGCTGCCGGACCAGGCACCGGGCTGGTCCAACAAATGCGTGGACCTGCTGGTGGCCAGCGTGGACTGCTGGGCCGTCAACGCCGCGCAGGACTACCAGGTGCTGGTCGGCGACGGCGCGTATGCCAACGGTTCGCGCGAGGTCGTCATTGGCGCCAACGCGCGCCACGAGCTGGCCAAGGTGGACGCCAACGTGGCCTTCCCGGGTGCGGGCCTGAACGACCCGAACGATCCCACCGGCGTGCCCACCGCCGACTATGCCGCGCGCATGGGCCATTCGGTGGTGGTCGGCGACAGTGCCAAGGGCACGGCCAATGGCCAGGTTCTGCTCGGTGCCGAAGCCACCTCCAGCCAGGCCAACAGCGTGGCACTGGGCTACCGCACCGTGGCCAATCGCGGCGCGCAGGCCAGCTACAGCGCCTACGGGCTGACCACGCCGCAGATCTCGGCCGGTGAAGTATCGGTCGGTTTTGCGGGCGGCGAGCGGCAGATCACCAACGTGGCGGCCGGCAGCGCGGCCACCGACGCGGTCAACGTGCGCCAGCTGCAGGGCGCGATCAACCAGATCGATGCGCTGGACGTGTTCGCGGTGACCTACGACGACGACGGTGCCGGCGGTGCCGATTACCGTCGCATCACCTTGGGCGGCGGCACCGGCACCACCACGCTGGCCAACCTGGCCCCGGGCGCGATCGGTGCGGCCAGCACCGAAGCGGTCAACGGTGCGCAGCTGTTCGCCAGCAACCAGGCCATCGTCGACTACTTCGGCGGGCTGACCGCCTTCGACCCGGCCACCGGCGCCTGGACCGCGCCGAGCTTCGCCATCACCACCGTCTCCAACAGTGGCGCCATCGCCCCGGGTGTGTACGACAACGCCACCGATGCGTTCTCGGCCGTGGATGGCTCGCTGGTCAACCTCAACACGCAGATCACCGACATCCGCAACGGGGTCGGCAGCCGGTTCCTGAAGATCAATTCGACCGGGCTGGACGCCGTGGCGACCGGCGCCGACAGCATCGCGGTGGGCACCGGTGCCACCGCAGTGGCCGCCAATGCCATTGCCGTGGGGGCGGGCGCCATGGCCGATCGCGACGGCACGGTGTCGGTCGGTGCGGTGGGCAGCGAACGCCAAGTGGTGAACGTGGCCGCCGGTACGCAGGCCACCGACGCGGTCAACATGGGCCAGATGCTGGCCTCCGAAGCGGGTGCGTTGCGCTACGACGAAAACCCCGACGGCAGCATCAATTACGCCAGTGCCACGCTCGGCAACGGCACCGGCACCACCAGCCTGCGCAATCTGCGTGCCGGTGCGGTCAGTGCGGCCAGCACCGAGGCGATCAATGGCGCCCAGCTGTTCGATGCCAGCCAGGCACTGGCCACGCACCTGGGCGGCGGAGCCGCAGTCGACGCCGACGGCGTGATCAGTGCGCCGACCTACACCATCAACGCGGTATCCAGCACGGGCCAGGTGACCCCGGGCGACTACAACGACGTGGGCAGTGCATTCGATGCGGTCAGCCAGTCGCTGGCCAACGTGGCCGACCAGACCGACACGGTCGACAAGCTGGCGGTGAAGTACGACGTGGACGGCGCCGGCAACGCCACCGACAGCATCACCCTGACCGGCAGCGGTGCCGGCGCGGCGG
>NZ_QAIW01000343.1:2078-2363 GCF_003061285.1 Stenotrophomonas sp. HMWF003
CGGCAACCAGCTGTTCCAGACCAACAACGCGATCATCGGCTACTTCGGTGGCACCACCAGCTTCGACCCGACCACCAGCATCTGGACCGCGCCGACCTTCAGCATTTCCTCGATCGCCACCGACGGCAGCGTGCTCAGCAACGACTACAGCAACGTCACCGTGGCCTTCGCCGCGGTGGACAATTCGCTGCTCAACCTCAACACCCGCATCGATCAGATCCAGCCGGGTGCGGGCAGCCCGTTCGTGCAGGTCAACTCGACCAAGGCCGCGGCCAGTGCCACCGG
>NZ_QAIW01000034.1:0-7400 GCF_003061285.1 Stenotrophomonas sp. HMWF003
GTCTGGAAGGTATCGGTCGGGGTCATGCCGGGAGGACGCCGCCGGGGGCGCGGTTGTGACGGGTGCCGCCACTGTGCCGCAGACGCCGTGCGGGCGCGATGCCGGGTGTCGCACCACGACCGATGCCCCTTGGCGGCGCGAGGGGGGTAAAATGATGGGCTGAACCCCCGCCAGCCTCCAGCAAGCGAGCAAGTCGTGACATCGATCAAGCAGGAAGACCTCATCCAGTCCATCGCCGACGCGCTGCAGTACATTTCGTACTACCACCCGGTCGATTACATCAAGAGCCTCGCCGCCGCCTACGAGCGCGAGGAATCGCCGGCCGCGAAGGAAGCGATGGCCCAGATCCTGATCAATTCACGGATGTGCGCCGAAGGCCACCGCCCGATCTGCCAGGACACCGGCATCGTCACCGTGTTTCTGGAAATCGGCATGAACGTCCGCTGGGACGACGCCACCATGGGCGTGGAAGACATGGCCAACGAAGGCGTGCGCCGCGCCTACAACCACCCGGACAACAAGCTGCGCGCCTCGGTGCTGGCGGATCCGGCCGGCAAGCGCACCAACACCAGGGACAACACCCCGGGCGTGGTCAACGTCAAGGTGGTGCCGGGTGACCATGTCGAGGTGATCGTCGCCGCCAAGGGCGGTGGCTCGGAAGCCAAGAGCAAGTTCGCGATGCTCAACCCGTCCGACTCGATCGTGGACTGGGTGCTCAAGACGGTGCCGACCATGGGCGCCGGCTGGTGCCCGCCGGGCATGCTCGGCATCGGTATCGGCGGCACCGCCGAGAAGGCGATGCTGCTGGCCAAGGAATCGCTGATGGAGCCGATCGACATCAACGAGCTCAAGGCCCGTGGCGCGTCCAACCGCGCCGAAGAGCTGCGCCTGGAGCTGTTCGACAAGGTCAACGCGCTGGGCATCGGTGCGCAGGGCCTGGGCGGCCTGACCACGGTGCTGGACATCAAGGTCAAGGACTTCCCGACCCACGCGGCCAACCTGCCGGTGGCGATGATCCCCAACTGCGCGGCCACCCGCCATGCGCACTTCACCCTGGACGGCAGCGGCCCGGTGATGCTGGATCCGCCGTCGCTGGAAGACTGGCCGCAGATCACCTACGACGCCTCCAAGGGCACCCGTGTCGACCTCGACACGATCACCCCCGAAGACGTCGCCAGCTGGAAACCGGGCCAGACCCTGCTGCTCAACGGCAAGCTGCTCACCGGCCGCGATGCCGCGCACAAGCGCATGGTGGAAATGCTGGACAAGGGTGAGCCGCTGCCGGTCGACCTCAAGGGCCGCTTCATCTACTACGTGGGTCCGGTCGACCCGGTGCGCGACGAAGTGGTGGGCCCGGCCGGTCCGACCACCGCCACCCGCATGGACAAGTTCACCCGCCAGGTGCTGGAACAGACCGGCCTGCTGGGCATGGTCGGCAAGGCCGAGCGCGGCCCGGCGGCGATCGAAGCGATCCGTGACAACAAGTCGGCCTACCTGATGGCGGTCGGCGGTTCGGCCTACCTGGTGTCCAAGGCGATCAAGGCGGCCAAGGTGGTCGGTTTCGCGGATCTGGGCATGGAAGCGATCTACGAGTTCACCGTGCAGGACATGCCGGTGACCGTGGCGGTGGATTCCACCGGCGAATCGGTGCACATCACTGGCCCGCGCGAATGGCAGGCCCGCATCGGCAAGATTCCGGTGGTGGTGGCCTGACCTTCTGGATGCCGGCCCTTGGTTGGCACCCAGACAAGAAAAACGGTGCCCGAGGGCGCCGTTTTTCGTTGCCGCACATCCCGGTAGCCGCCGACCGTTGGTCGGCGCGTCCTCACCGCCGCACGTCCACCAGCATCCGCACCGCCAGCGCACCCAGCACCGTGCCCATCAGCGCGCGCTGCACCGCCTGCCAGCGCGGCCGCCGCGCCAGGAAGGCCGCAATGCTGCCGGCGGCCAGCACGATCAACGCATTGACGCCCAGGCTGGTGGCAATCTGCACCAGCCCCAGCACCACCGACTGCGCCATCACGCTGCCATGTCCGCTGGGCTGGATGAACTGCGGCAGCAATGACAGGTACATCACCGCGATCTTCGGGTTGAGCAGGGCGGTGAACAGGCCCATCGCAAACAATCGGCGCGGGCTGTCGCGCGGCAGGTCGCGCAGCTGGAACGGCGACGGCCCGCCCGGGCGCAGCGCCTGCCAGGCCAGGTAGAGCAGGTACAGCGCACCGGCGATGCGCAGGGCGTCGTACGCGTGCGGCACGGCCATCAACAATGCGGTGATGCCGAGCGCCGCGCACAGCAGGTAGACCAGGAATCCCAGCGCGATGCCGCCCAGCGACACCAGCCCGGCGGCGCGTCCCTGGCAGATCGAGCGCGACACCAGGTAGATCATGTTCGGCCCGGGCGTGAGCACCATGCCCAGCGAAATCAGGCCGAAGGCCAGCAGGTTGGACAGCTCGGGCATCGCCGCACACCGGGGGAAAGGTGCTGCGCATGCTAGGCCTGCCAGTTGACGCGCAACAGCCACAGCGCCGCCCTGCGCAGGCGCGCATCTGTATCCATCGCAGGCGGCCGGGCGGCGCATAATGGGACGCTTCCCCTGACAGGCGCCACGCATGCCCACCACGTTGTATGGTTCCCCCAGCACCGCCTCGCTGGTGGTGCATTGGCTGCTGATCGAACTGGGCGTCGAGCACGACCTGGTGCTGCTCGATTTCGAAACCCGGCAGCACAAGTCGGACGACTACCTGGCGCTCAACCCCGCCGGTGTGGTGCCCACGCTGGTCATGGACGGGCAGGTGCTGACCGAAGCGGCGGCGATTGCGCTGCACCTGGCCGACCTGCATCCGCAGGCGGGTTTCCTGCCGGCGGTGGGCAGCCCGGAACGCGGCGAGGCCTACCGCTGGATGTTCTGGTGTGCCAACACCGTGCAGCCGGCGTACCGCGCGTGGTTCTACGCCCATGAAATGGCCGGACCGGACAACGCCGGCGCCACCCGCGACCAGGCCCGGCAACGCCTGGAAGCGGCGTGGCAGCGGCTGTCGGACCACCTGCAGGCGGGCGGCCCGTACATGCTGGGCGCGCAGCCCAGCGTGGTCGACCTGATGCTGGTGATGCTGCTGCGCTGGTCGCGCAACATGCCCGTGCCGAGCGACACCTGGCCGGTGCTCAAGGCCTACGCCGACCGGCTCAAGGCGCGCCCGGCCTTCATCGAGGTGTACCGGCGCGAAGGCATCACCGACTGGCGGTGATGCGCGGTCTGGCGGTGCGGCGACCGCGACGCCAGCGGTGCTACATTTGCCTGGGATGCGCAGGGTGCATCCGCACCGACCCACAAGGAGCACGACCATGCCACGGATGCTGTCTGTGATGCTGCTGACCCTGCTGCTTGTCGCCTGCAGCAGCGACGGCGATACCTACTCCGCCCCCAGCCTGCGCGAGGTGACGTCGGCCAACCAGTGCATGGCGCTCTGCCAGAGCCGGTACGACAGCTGCTCGGCCAGCCCACTGGGCAGTGGCAGCAGCGATACCTGCGGCACCGGGGTCGCCACCCGGCGCGACGGTCGCTGCGACAGGATCGACACCCCGGAACTGCGCCGTTCCTGCCAGGCCAGCGCCGACTTCTGCCGCAACCGGTCGCCGGCGCTGCGCTGCGGTGAAGAGCGCGACCGCTGCGTGAGCCGCTGCGGCGGTTGAACCATCGCGCCGGCCCACGTCAGGCCGGCAGGATCTCCAGCACGGTTTCCGGCGGCCGGCACAGCCGCACGCCGCGCGGGGTGCGCACGATCGGTCGGTTGATCAGCGCCGGGTGCGTGTGCATCGCCGCGATCAGGGCTGCGTCGTCCAGGGTCGGATCGTCCAGGCCGAGGTCGGCGTAGGCGGCTTCCTTGGTGCGCAGCAGCGCGCGTGCGCCGGTGCCCATCGCCGCGACCAGCGCCTGCAGCGTGGTCGCGTCCGGCGGGGTGTCCAGGTACGCGATGACGGTGGGCTCGATGCCGTGCTCACGCAGGATCTGCAGGGCCCCGCGCGAGTTGCTGCAGCGCGGGTTGTGCCAGATCGTCACCGCCATCAGTACCACTCCAGCAGCGACACGCCCAGGCCGATGTAGGTGGCCTTGTGGTTGTAGTCGATCATGCTTTCGCCGTAGCCGTCGAACACCTGCACGTGGCCGCGCAGCAGGTTGCTGATCGGGAAGCCGTAGTCCAGCTGCACCGCGCCGTGCGAACGGTCGCCGCCGCGCAGCGAATGGCGCGCCATCAGCGAGACTTCGTGGCCATTCCGGTTCCAGGTCAGGGTGGCGTCGCCGCGGCCCATGTAATCCTCGATATCCGGGTTGTTGTCGTCCTTGCGGTCTTCCGGCAGGCGATACCACGGGCGCAGCACCAGCGCCCAGTTCTCGCGGTCCAGGCCGATGGTGGCGATCACCCGGTTCCAGCTGCGCGACAGCGGATCGGCGCGGCCGTTGGACATGTGGTTGACGCCGATGCCGCTCATGCGACCGCGCCAGCCGCCGATCGAATAGCCGTTGCGGAACAGCAGCATCATTTCAGGTTCGTAGTTGGTTTCGCGGAACGGGCGCGAGTTTTCGGCGTTGTAGGCCTGCCAGCGCGAGCTCTGGGTATAGCCGGCCCAGATGTCGCCGTTGTCGCCGAACAGGTTCTCCACGACCTTGGTCTTGAAGCTGAGCTGGAACTTCAGCTCGTTGCTGTCCAGCAGCTGCGGGGTGGTGACATTGTTGGCCGGGTTGGGCGACTGCGGGGTCTGGTTCTTGTCGCTGGTCCAGAACGCCGGCAGCAGGTACACCGGCTTGTAGGCGCGCAGCTGGAACGCGCCCAGCTTGGAGTCCTGCGCCAGTTCCCAGCGGCTGTCCAGCAGCGAGCCCTTGCCCGCGTTGGCCAGCGCATCTTCATGGCCGTCGCTCTTGAACAGCTCGCCCAGGCGCTGTTTGGCGCGCTGCGTTGCCGGCGCATCGGCCTCGGCCGTGCGCGCCGCCTGGCGTTCTTCGCGACGGGCCTGCTGCGCGGCAACCGCGGCGGCATCGGCGGCCTCGGTCACCCCGCGGGTGTGGCCGAACAGCGTGTCGTAGCAGGCCAGCCGTGCCGCGTCGGTGTCGACCAGTGCACACGCCTCCGGCGAGGCCGGGGTGGGGGCCGCTTCCTGTGCGGCCAGCGGCAGGCTGGCGCAGGCCAGGGCCAGGGCGGTGAACAGGGCGGAGCGGGGGCGCGAAGGGGTCATGAAAGCAGGCCAGGTGGCAAAGATGAATGGGGTTTCCGGAACAGTGTGGCCGTTGCCCGCCGATCCCGCCAGCGCCCGCCATGGTCCCGCAGCGGGATTTATGCCGGGCAGGCCCGTGCGCGGGGTGTGAAAAGCACGGGCATCAGAAGAACCACGCAAAGGCGAACAGGCCAAGCATCGCCACCACCAGCGCCATTTTCAGGGCCACCCCGAGCAGGATGCCGAGCCAGGTCGCCAGGCCCACCTTGGTGGAGCGGCCCAGTTCGCGCGTGTGCCAGTACTCGCCGGCCAGCGCGCCCAGCAGCGGGCCCGCCAGCAGTCCGATCGGCATGAAGAACAGCCCGGCGATGCTGCCCAGGACCGTGCCCCACAGCGCCTTGCGGCTGGCCCCGACCCGCTGCGCGCCCACCACCGTGGCCAGGATGTCCACGGCGAAGGAGAGCAGGGTCAGGATCCCGAGCAGGGTCAGGGGCACCCAGCCCACGTGGGCGAAGCCGTCGGTCCAGGCGGCCACCAGCAGACCGGCGAAGACCAGGGGGATGCCAGGCAGGGCCGGCAGCACGATGCCTGCGATGCCCGTCAGCACCAGCAGGGCCGCTAGCAGGTAGAAGATGAATGAATAGTCCATGCTGTCCGGTATGGTGTGGGAAATAGGGTTGACATGTGAAAGCTTTTCACAGTTGATTTTTCGTTTTGCTCGGGTTAAGTTGACCTCGCTGAGCTTGGCAAGGTCACCGTGGATCGTGGCCTGATGATGGTAGATCTTCTGATCCGCTGCATCGTTGCACCTCGCTTCCCCCTTGCTGTCAGCCGCCCGTCAGGGCGTATCCAACAACAAGACAGACAGTTAGGGAGTAGCTGAGATGGCTGAGAAGGGCACCGTCAAGTGGTTCAACGACGCTAAGGGTTTTGGTTTCATCAGCCGTGAAAGCGGCGAGGACGTGTTCGTGCATTTCCGCGCGATCGAGTCCCAGGGCTTCAAGAGCCTGAAGGAAGGCCAGGCGGTCGAGTTCGAAGTCGTGACCGGCCAGAAGGGCTTGCAGGCCGACAAGGTGAAGCCGCTCTAAGCGCACACCGACGTCAGCTGGATGAAACACGAAAAGGGCCCGCTTGCGCGGGCCCTTTTTTTACGTCGCGTTGGGGCGCGGCGTGATCAGCGCAGGATCACCTTGCCGTTCACTACGCGGACGTAGGTGTTTTCGCGGATACCGCCCAGATCACGCTGGTTGACCACCACGGTGCGGCCATCGTCCATGCGCACGGTGATGTCGAAGGTGTCGCTGGTGACGTTCTTCTGGATCTGGTTGCCGGCCAGCGCGCCACCCACGGCGCCCGCGGCGGCGGCGATGTTCTGGTTGCCCTTGCTGCCGCCGGTGTGGTCGGAGATCTCATGGCCGGCGACCGCACCGACCAGGCCGCCCAGGATCGCGCCGGTGGCCGAGGGCGCGGTACGCCCGGAGGCGACCTGGTTGATGCGGGTGACGATGCCGCAATCGGCGCAGCGGTTGTTGGTGTTGTTGTAGCCGCCGTTGTTGCCATAACCGTTGTTGTAACCGCCGCTGCCATAGCCGGGCGAGGTGGTCGCGCAGCCGGCCAGTGCAACGGTGGCGACGGCGGCTGCAGCAATGAGTTGGATCTTCATGGTGGTTCTCCTGGCCAGAGGGGTGGTCGAATGCGTCTGGGGCGCATGCCGCAGATCGTGTCCTGTACTCCGTGAACAGCGCGCCAATCCCGGGGCCCGAGCGTGGCTGCCAGATGAATCAGCGGAAATCCTGGTGGCAGGCCTTGCAGTCGTTCTGGATCTTTTCCACCAGCTGGCCCATGCCGACGCAGTCGGTGGGCGGGGCAGCCAGGGCCTGGTTGAGGGTGGCCCGCAGCGCGCTGGCATGCTGCTGGAAGCCCTGGCTGTCCTTGAGGCCGGGGAAGGCCAGGTCCACGTCGTTGGACAGCGAGCGCAGGGTCTGCAGGCGCGGCACGCTGTCGGCCAGGGTGCAGCGGTTCTGTGCCTGGGCGTCCTGCAGCAGCTGCACCTGGCGGTTCATGACGTGCATGAGGGCATCGGGAAACGGGTCCTGGCGGGCCTGGATGGCACGCGAAACCATGACCGTGGCGATGAGTCCGACCACCACACCGAGCACGCCGACCAACAGATAGCGGTAGGCGGCGGA
>NZ_QAIW01000344.1:0-651 GCF_003061285.1 Stenotrophomonas sp. HMWF003
CCGTACCGTCGTGCATCCCACCAGCCAGGCCGACGGCAACCTCGTCCCCGTGCTGACCTACAACGCCAACACCGTTCCGGTGGCCAACCTGCGCCGGGTCGAAGTGCTGCTTGACGGCGCGGCCGCCATCTACGGCACCGACGCCGTCGCCGGCGTGGTCAACAACGTCCTGCGCGACGATGTGGACGGCGGCACCGTCAGCGTCCAGCGCGGCATCGGCGAAGGCACCCACCTGCGCGACATCGGCATCAACGGCCTGGTCGGCAAGAACTCGCAGGACCTGCGCAGCAACGTCACCCTGGCCTTCAACTACTACGCCACCACCGGCCTGAACTCGCTCGACCAGGACTGGACGCGCAGCGCCGACCGCGCCCCGGACTTCGTCGGCACCGCGTTCGACGGGCTGAGCGGCACCGACAACCGCAACAGCAACAGCCCGTGGGGCAACTTCACCGCGATCGGCCCGCGCGTGCGCCAGGGCAGCACCTTCCTCACCACCGCTGCGGGCGCATTCCACGTGCAACCGCTCACCAACGAGGGCTGCAACGCCACGGTGGGGGAGGGCGTGTGCGTGCAGTCCGGCAGCAAGGCCACCGCCGGTGCCGACCGCAACCTGCTCGACAACCAGCAGGGCCAGTTCCCGCTGTCGAT
>NZ_QAIW01000344.1:685-3441 GCF_003061285.1 Stenotrophomonas sp. HMWF003
CGGCAAGCATGACTTCGACAACGGCATCACCGCCTTCGGCGAGGCCGGCTGGTACCAGTCCAAGGCACGCAGCCTGCAGTCCGGCGTGAACACCATTGCCGCGCTGCCGATGACCGTGGCCGCCAGCAACTACTGGAACCCGTTCGGCGCCACCACGCTGCCCGATGGCAGTGCCAACCCCAACCGGCTGGCCAACCTCAACGTGGCCGCCGGCGGCATTCCGGTCAGCATCAGCAGCTACCGCTTCGAGCGGCCCACCCAGATCGACGTCAAGAACACCCAGGTGCGTGCGCTGGGTGGCCTGCGCGGCTTCCATTTCGGGTTCGACTGGGAAACCGCGGCGCTGTATTCCAGGGCCAAGGTTGTCGACACCCAGGACGCGGTCAGCATGACACTGTTCCAGCAGGCGCTGACCGACGCCACCTCGGCCGCCTACAACCCGTTCTGCGGCGGCTGCAACGACTACGCCAAGCTCGACCGGTTCTTCTACAAGGCCACCCGCAGCAGCGAGACCGAGCTGTACCTGTGGGACCTGAAGGCCTCGCGCCCGGACCTGTTCCGCACCTGGGCCGGTGACGTGGGCATGGCCACCGGCCTGGAAGTGCGCCGCGAAACCCAGCGCGACGACCGCGATGCGCGCGTGGATGGCAGCGTCACCTATACCGACAGCATCACCGGCATCAGCTACCCCAGCGACATGTACGGGGTGAGCCCGACGCCGGACACCGAAGGGTCGCGCACCGTGGCCGGTCTGTTCGCCGAGTTCTCGGTGCCGCTGGTCTCGCGTGAGATGTCCATTCCGCTGGTACGCGCGCTGGACCTGCAGGTGGCCGGGCGTGCCGAGCATTACAGCGATTTCGGCAGCGTCACCAAGCCCAAGCTGGCCCTCGGCTGGACCGTGATCGACGGGCTTACCGTGCGCGCGTCCTGGGCCAAGGGCTTCCGCGCGCCGAACCTGGAGCAGGTCAACGCCACCGTGGTCAGCCGGTCCAACACCCGCACCGACTACATCCAGTGCGAAGCCGACGTGCGCTCCGGCGCGCTCGCCTCGATCAATGCCTGTGGCAGCACCTACCGGTCCTCCACCACCGCGCGGCGCTCGGGCAACCCCGACCTCAAGCCGGAAACCTCGACCAACACCAGCGCAGGCATCGTGTTCCAGCCGCAGTTCATCCCCGAGGACTTCGGTCGTTTCACCTTCGCGGTGGATTACTACAAGTACGAACAGGAAGGCATCATCGGCCTGTTCGGCGAAGGCAACGGGCTGATCCTGGACTACCTGCTGCGGCAGCAGGGCAGCAGCAATCCGAACGTGGTCCGCGCCGCGCCCACCGCCGATGACATCGCGCGCTTCGCCGGTACCGGCCTGGATGCCGCCGGCAAGGTGCTGTATGTCACCGACCAGTACGTCAACATGCAGCCGCAGACCGTGCGCGGGGTGGACTACAGCGTGGCCTGGAGCTCGCCGGAAACCCGCATCGGCCGGTTCGACGTGGGCATCAACGGAACCCGCCTGATCGAGTTCTACCGCGACCGCTCGCCGGCGCTGCAGGCGCTGGAAGACGCCAAGGCGACCGGCCTGGTCGATCCGTCGATCGCCATCACCGGCGGCGGCGACCTGATCGGCGACGGCGGCAACCCGCAGTGGAAGTGGAGCGGCACGCTCACCTGGCGCTACCAGAACCTCAGCATCGGGGCGAGCGCGCGCTATGCCAGCAGCTACCACGAAACCAGCCTGACCCTGGCCGATGGCACGCCGTGGACGGTGAAGTCGCAGACGCTGGCCAACGCCTACGTCAAGTACGACTTCAACCGCGAGGGTCTGTTCAACGGGGTATCGGTCAAGCTGGGGGCCAACAACATCGCCGACAAGCGGCCGCCGGTCTCCGATGACAGTTATGGTTACTCCTCGGCGGTTTACCAGGCGTATCCGCGCTACTGGTATGCCAGCGTGACCAAGGCGTTCTGATCCGCAGGTGGTTCCTTACATCGCTGCCCGGCCACTGCCGGGCAGCGCAGCAGGAGTTCAAATGGGCGCAACAGTGGCAGCAGAGCGTGCGTTGTGGTTGGCCGAGCATGTCCTGCCGTGCGAGCGGGGCCTGCGCGACTGGCTGCGGCGGCGCATGGCGCAGGCGCAGGACGTGGACGATGTGGTGCAGGAAACCTACGCGATCCTGGCGGCAATGGCCGACGTATCGCACGTGCGGCAACCGCGGGCCTACGTCTACCAGGTGGCGCAATCGGTGGTGCTGCAGCAGTTGCGGCGCGCCCAGGTGGTATCGATTGAAATGGTGGCCGAGTTCGACCGGCTGCCGATCACCGGTGAGGACGCCTCACCGGAACGGCTGGCGTCTTCGCGCCAGGAACTCAACAAAGTCACCGCGCTGATCGCGCAGTTGCCGGACAAATGCCGCCAGGCGTTCATCCTGCGACGGGTGGAGGGGTTCTCGCAGCGCGAGATCGCCGAGCGCATGCAGATCAGCGAAAACACGGTGGAAAAGCACGTGTGCAAGGGTATTCGGTTGTTGATGGAATCGATGAAACAGGATGCGGGTTATGCAGGGTCCACAGGGAAACCGGACAGCACGGAGGCAGTTCATGCACGGCACCGCTGATACCAACCCGATCGACGACCAGGCCGCGCAGTGGGTGGCGCGCGAGGACCGCGGCGCGCTGGCGCCGGACGAGGTGGCCGAGCGTGACCGCTGGCTGGCGGCCGACCGCCGCCATTTCGGCGCTTACGCGCGTGCCCACGC
>NZ_QAIW01000344.1:3457-7498 GCF_003061285.1 Stenotrophomonas sp. HMWF003
GCCCGCGTGCACGGCCCACGGCCGCGGCTGCAATGGGCCGTGGGACTGGCAGCCACACTGTGCCTGCTGGCGCTGGGCGTGCACGAACACAGCGATGCCGGGGACTACCACGTCACCCACAAGGGCGAGATCCTGCGCGTACCGCTGGCCGATGGCTCGGCGGTGACTCTGGATTCGGGCGCGGCGGTGCGCGTGCACTACACCGACGCGCGCCGCGAGATCACCCTGCTGCGCGGCGAAGCCTTGTTCGACGTGGCCAAGAACCGGGCCCGCCCGTTCGTGGTGACCGCGCGTGATACCGCGGTGACCGCAGTAGGCACCAGTTTCTCGGTGAGCCTCAACGAACAACGCACGCACGGCGTGGAAGTGCTGGTGCGCGAAGGCATCGTGGATGTCGCCACGGCCAGCGGCGCGGTCGCCCCGACAAGGCTGCTGGCCAACCACCGCGCCCTGGCCAACCGCAGCCACGGCATCCGCATCGAAACCGTCGGCCACGATGACCTCGACCAGCAGCTGGCGTGGCGCGAGGGCATGCTGTCATTCAACGGCGACACGCTGTCGGTGGCCGCTGCACAGTTCCTGCGCTACAGCGATGTGCGCATCATGATCGACGACCCGCTGGTCGGCAGCCGTCGCATCGTCGGGCTGTACTCGGCCAATGACCCGCTCGGCTTCGCGCGCAGCGTCGCGCTCAGCCTCGGCCTGGAGGTGGACCAGCAGGGCAACGACGTCTGGCTGCGCACGCCGCACAACGCCTTCCACAGCGCGCCGCGCTCACTGCAATGAACCGGGATGCCCGAATGACTGCCACTGTTTCGCGTGCGCGCCTGCTGGCGCTGCTGACCGCCCTGTTGTTGGCCAGTGGCCAGGCCTGCGTGGTTGCCAGTGCCGCCGACAACGACGTGCTGATCCGCAACGCCATGGTCTTCGACGCCACCGGGCGTGCGCCCTATGCGGCCAGTGTCCTGGTGCAGGACGGGCGCATCGCCGCGATCGGCACCGCTCTCAAGGCGCCGGCGCATACCCGCCAGGTGGATGCCAAGGGCCAGGCACTGCTGCCGGGCCTGTTCGACCTGCACACCCACTGGACCCCCAACGCCGAGCCGTCGACGCTGCCGCAGATCGCCACCCGCTATCTGGACGCTGGTGTCACCACCGTGAGCGATTTCCACCAGCCGCCGGAGGCCTATGCGCCGCGCCGCGCCTGGCTGCAGCGCATCGCCGCGCCGGATGTGAAGTTCGCCGCGCGCATGAGCACGCCGCTGGGCCACGGCGCCGACTGGGGCGATGAGAACACCACCCGCTGGGTCAACTCGCCCGAGGCGGCCACCGCGGCGGTGAAGCAGGTGGCGGCCTACAGGCCGGACTTCATCAAGGCGTTCACCGACGGCTGGCGCTACTCCAACGCGGCCGACAACAGCAGCATGGACGAAGAAACCCTGACGGCCCTCGTGGAAGAAGCGCACCGCCAGCATCTGCGCGTGTTCACCCACACGGTGATGGTCAAGCGCGGCAAGACCGCCGCGCGGGCCGGGGTGGATGCGCTGGCGCACAGCGTGCAGGACGGCCCGGCCGACGCCGAGCTGATTGCGCTGATGAAGCAGCACGGCACCCGCTATTCGCCGTCGCTGGCGGTGTACCTGCCCGAGCGCGTGGATGGCAGCGGCAAGGCCCGCGCCGGCACCGAGGCCTACCGCCAGCGCGAGGCGAACTTCGCCAATGCCCTGCGCAACGTCAAAACCCTGCACGATGCCGGCATTCCGATCGTGCTGGGCACCGATGCCGGCATGACCGGCACCCCGCACGGCGCGTCCACCCTGCGCGAGTTGGAGCTGTTCGTGCAGGCCGGGCTGACCCCGACCGAGGCCCTGGTGGCCGGCACCCGCGCCAGTGCCGAAGCACTGGCCCTGGACGACCGCGGCAGCATCGAGGTGGGCAAGCGCGCCGACCTGCTGCTGGTCACGGGCAAGCCGTGGGAACGCATTGGCGACATCCGCAACACCCGGCAGGTGTACGTGGCCGGGCGCCAGGTGGTGGGCAAGGGCGTGCAGCTGCCGGCAGGCAACCGCGCCACATCGCTGCCACCGCTGCGCATCGACGCGCTGGTGGATGATTTCGAGCGCGCCGACCAGCGCACCGCGCTGGACACGCTGCGCAATGACGATGCCGACGGTGGCAACGACCGTACCGTACAGGTCACCGACGTGATCGACCGCGATGGCGGTGGCAAGGCGCTGTCGATGCAGGCCCGACTGTCGAGCAAGGACGACGCCTACGCAGGCGTGATCCTGCCGCTGACGCGCGGTTCGGTCGCACCGGCCGACCTGCGCGGCTGGAAAGGCGTGCGCGTGGATGTGCGCGGCGATGCCAGCGTGCGCCTGGAAGCACGCGGTCTGCAGGGCCGCCGCTGGGCCGCACCGGTAGCGGCCACTGGCACATGGCGGACCGTGGAAATTCCCTTCCACGCGCTGCAGGGCCAGCCGCCATACCGCGCCAAGGGGCCGTTGCCCGCCTGGCGCGGCGATGACGTGCAGCAGCTGGTGTTCACCGGCACCGGCGCCGCCGGCACCAAGATCTGGTTCGAGATCGACAATGTCCGGTTCTACTGACGTGGTGCGGCGTCACGCACGGGGTGCGCTGGCGATGTTGGCCTGCATCGTGGGCGGGCCTGCAATCGCCGCCGATGCCTCCCATGACGTGCTGGCGGCGGTGGATGCCTACGCCGCGCGACAGGCCGAGGTGGGCCAGCAGCTGTGGGCACAGCCGGAACTGGGCTACCTGGAAACCCGGTCATCGGCACTGCTGCAGGACGAGCTGCGCGCTGCCGGTTTCCGCATCGAGGCCGGCGTGGCCGGCATGCCCACCGCGTTCGTGGCCCGCTACGGCAAGCGCGGCAATGGCCCGGTGATCGCCCTGCTGGCCGAGATGGATGCATTGCCCGGCATGTCGCAGGCCGCGCTGCCCACGCGCAGCCCCATTCCGGGCCAGGACGCGGGACAGGCCTGTGGCCACAACCTGTTCGGGGCCGCGGTGGTGGGCGCCGCGCAGGCCGTGGCGCAGTGGCTCAAGGCCAGTGGCCACGACGGCGAAATGCGCGTGTACGGCACCCCGGCCGAGGAGGGCGGCAGCGGCAAGGTCTACATGACCCGCGCCGGCCTGTTCAACGACGTCGACGTGGCGCTGCATTGGCACCCGGCTGCGGCCAACTCCGCCGCGCAGGGCACCAGTCTGGCCAACATCAGCGGCAAGTTCCGCTTCAAGGGCATCGCCGCGCACGCCGCGCTCGCACCGGATCGCGGGCGCTCGGCGCTGGATGGTGTGGAAGCCCTCAACCACATGGCCAACATGATGCGCGAGCACGTGCCCGACGGCACCCGCATCCATTACGTGATCAGCAACGGCGGCGCCGCGCCGAACGTGGTGCCCGATGCCGCCGAAGCGTATTACTACGTCCGCCACGTCGACCCGGCGGTGGTGCGCGATGTGATCGAGCGCCTGCAGCTGGCCGCGCGCGGTGCGGCGATGGGCACCGGCACCGAGGTGGTGTTCGAACCCACCGGCGGGGTGTATTCGCTGCTGCCCAACGATGCGTTGGGCCGCGTCATGCAGGCCTCGCTGCAGCAGGTGGGCGGCGTGGTGTATGACGCGGCCGACACCGCGTTCGCCACCCAGCTGCAGCAGACCCTGCAGCAACGTCCTGCCTTGGCCACCGCGGCCAAGCTGGAGCCGTACCGCGACGATCAGGCCGGTGGCGCCTCCACCGATGTGGGCGACGTGAGCTGGAACGTACCCACCGTGGGCCTCAGTACCGCCACCTGGGTGCCCGGCACCCCGGCACACAGCTGGCAGGCGGTGGCGGCATCGGGGGCGCCGATCGGCACCAAGGGGGCGCTTACCGCGGCGAAGGTGCTGGCGCTGACCACGGTGGCGTTGTTGCAGTCGCCACAGACCGTGACGGCGGCGAAGAAGGAATTCGCACAACGGCGGGGCGCGCAGTTCCGTTATGTGCCGCTGCTGGATCGCACCGCACCGCCGCTGGAC
>NZ_QAIW01000344.1:7527-11607 GCF_003061285.1 Stenotrophomonas sp. HMWF003
ACTACCGCGTGCGCGCGAAGGATTAGGCAGGCACGGCGCCGCTCAATCCAGCGGCGCCATCACTTTCAACGGGGCCAGGTCGTAGCCCATGGCTTCGGCCTTGGCCTTGATGCTGTCGAACTGCGTGGTGTCCATGCGCGGCGAGCGCGACAGGATCCACAGGTACTTGCGCGCCGGGTCGCCCACCAGTGCCCACTGGTAGTCCGGATCCAGTGCGATCACCCAGTAGTCGGCCCACACCAGCGGCACCCAGGCCAGCCAGTCGGGCACGAAGCGCACCTGCAGTTGGCCCGGCGCGCCCTCGACCGGGCGTGCCACGCCTTCGGCCGCGATGCGCTCGCCATCGGCGGTGCGGCACGCGTTGTGCACGCTGATGCGACCGTCACCGCGCAACGCGTAGGTGGCCGTGATGTCGCCCACGCATTTCTTCTGGAACGACACCGGCAGATGGGCGATCTCATGCCACTGGCCGGCGTAACGGCCCATGTCCAGGGCGGGCACCGAGCGCACGGGTTCGGCCGCCCACAGCGACGTGGCTGCAGACAGGAGAAGCAGGGCAAGCCACGGGCTGAGCAGGCGCATCGACGGCACTCCGGAACGGTCGACCGAGCTTAGGGGCAGGGCAGGGGCAAGGTGTGAAGTTTCTGTCATTTGCGCGTGCGCCCGAACGGCACCTTGAGAGACGCGACGGCCAGGCGGACCTATCGGCCCCATTGGGCTGGCGGCGATACGCGCACTGCGGACATCGCTTCTGACACGTTACGTTTGAGCCCCGCGCAGTTCGATCTAAAGGCTGCGGACGAAGGCTTTCATGGTTGCCTGCCAGCGCACGTCATCCGATCTGAAGTCCAGGCGCGCGCCGTCGCTCGCGCGGGTGACGTAGAGGAGGTCTGCCACTGTATTCACGTCGCCCGGGTGCGACGGCAGCCAGAACACCAGCATGTCCGTTTTCGCCGACCACTCATGCACCAGGTCCCACTCGATTTCCTTGCAGACGATCTCGAACAGCTCGGCCGTGTTGCTTACGGTCCAGCCGGCATCGTGCAGGTGCGTCCTCAATTCGATCATCCAGTCGCGCGCGTGCATCTGCGTCCTCGCAGGAAAGGGATCCGTGCAGATTCCGTACAACCGCACAAAGAAAAAGAGCCCGCATTTCTGCGAGCTCTTCTTGAATCATGGTGGCCGAGGACGGAATCGAACCGCCGACACGGGGATTTTCAATCCCCTGCTCTACCAACTGAGCTACTCGGCCACTTCATCGCTGCGTTGCCGCTGGCGAGGACGCGAATAATACGGAGGTATGCAGGGTTCGGCAAGCGTTTCGCGAAAAAAATTTCACATTTGTTGCCAGGCCTCGCGCGAAGGCCTGCAAGTGCTTGATCTGGCGTGGTCATGCGCGGCCGCCGTGCGCATGAACATCGGTTCAGTCCGCACCTGGCGCGCTGCGCGCAGTCAGTGCGTGTCGTCGGGCATGCACCACAGCAGCACGATGCCGATGACCATGATCACCGCGGCCAGCAGCAGCGATGCCTGGTAGGAGCCACTGTCGCGGGCGAGGGTGCCGGCCAGTGCCGGGGCCAGGATCTGCGCCACGCCGTAGCTCAGGGTCAGGTTGGCCATCGCCTTGGCGGGGTTGCGTGGGTAATGGCGGCCGACCACGGTGAGGGTGAGGCTGACGATGCCGGCGAACGTAAGGCCGAACAGCACGGCGCTGCCCAGCCCGGCCAGCAGCCCATCATCCAGCAGCGGCAGCACGAACGAGACGGCCTGCAGCGCGAAGGCCAGCATCAGCGCGCGGATCAGCCCCATCCGCGCCGCCAGCCGGTCCCAGGCGAAGGTGGAGGGCACCGCGGCGAGCCCGACCAGCACCCATACCGCGCTGCCATGGCCGCCAAACGCAGGGGTCTGTTCCAGGATGGCCACGATGAAGGTGGCGCTGACCACGAAGCCGACGCCGGCGCAGAAGTAGGCGGCAACCAGCAGATGGCGCCAGCGCCGTCCGGGCGGGGCAGGCACCGCGCCCGTGGCCTGGGCCGGTGCGGTCCCCGGCGCAGGCATCCACGCCCAGGCCGGCACCAGGACCAGCAGCCCCAGGGCAGCCAGCCACATCCATTGGTCACTGGAGCTGGCCTGCCCGGCCAGCGCGGCGGTGGCCAGCCCGGATACCACGATGCCCAGCCCCAGCCCGGCAAAATGCAGGCCCAGCCGCGGGCGCAGGCCCTGTGCCAGCAACCAGTTCAGCACCAGTCCCGAAGCCAGCAGCAGCCCGGCCGTGCTGGACAGGCCCGCGACGAAACGCAGCACACCCCACAGCCACGGCGTGGTGGTGAGCCCCATCAGCCCCGTGGCCAGCACCGCCAGCACCAGGCCCACCCGGTAGAAGTGGAACTTCTGCCGCATGTCGCCCACCCTCGCCACCAGCAGCGTGCCCAGCAGGTAGCCCAGGTAGTTGAAGGTGGCCAGCCAGCCGCCCTGGGCGGCGCTCAAGCCGGCGTCCACCCGCATCAGCGGCAGTAGCGGGGTATAGGCGAAGCGGGCCAGGCCCACGGTAAGCACCAGCGCGCAGATGCCGGCACCGATGACCTGCCAGGGACGACGTGCGGGCGCAGCAGGGGCGAGGACAGTCATGGCGGCAGGCAGAAGGGGATTGGCCCATCCTCGGCACACGGCGGCTGACTGTCTTTCGATAGAATGACCCATGATGTCGACCAAGCGACAATCCCGGCCGCCCACGCGGGTGGCGTCCTGGCGCGAAGTGCCGGTCCCGGCGCTGCGGCGGCTGCCGTGGCCGGTGGTGGCGCGCAGCCAGCAGCTGGCCGCCGGCGAGCGCTTCCCGCCGCACGCCCATCCCTGGAACCAACTGGTGTTCGCCACCGACGGCGTGTTGCAGGTCAGTGCCGCGAACGCGCGGCATGTGATCACCCCGCAGCAGGCGCTCTGGGTGCCCACCGGCACGCTGCACCACACCGGCGCACTCGGCACGGCGGCCTTCCGCAACCTCTACGTGGCCGACGACGCGGCGCTGGGCATGCCCGACCAGTGCGTGGTGCTGGAGGTGTCCGCATTGCTGCGCGAACTGATCGTGGAACTGGACCGCACCACGGCCGACCACGATCCGGACTACTACCTCACGCTGTGCCGCCTGATCAGCACCCAACTGCGCCGCCAGCCGCGCCACACGCTGCACCTGCCGTGGCCGCAGGATGCGCGCCTGCAGCGCTGGTGCCAGACCCTGCACGACCACCCCGGCGACGAGCGCGACATGGCGTACTGGGCCACCCGGCTGGGCGCATCGACACGCACGCTGGCGCGGCACTTCGAGCGTGAGACCGGCATGACCCTGCGCGCGTGGCGTACGCGGCTGCGCCTGCTGCGTGCGATCGAATGGCTGGCGCAGGGGCGTTCGCCCACCCTGATCGCGCACGAGCTGGGCTATGCATCGGCGTCCGCGTTCAACTACATGTTCCGGGTAGAAATGGGGATCAGCCCGTTGCAGTGGCGGCGAACACGCTGACCATCGCACACTGTCGGGCTACATCTGCACACGCTGGAGCACGGCAATGCCCGATTGGAACGCACTCGATGATGCCTATGGCAGCGCCGCTACCGTGGGCGCGATGCTCGAGGAACTGGATGCGGGCACCGGCGAGGCGGACTGGGATGTGCTGTGGTCACACCTGTGCCACCAATCCACGGTGTATTCGGCCAGCCTGCAGGCGCTACCCTATCTGCTGCGTGCCGCGCTGAAGGCGGTGCCGGCGCAGCGGATCGAGCCGTTGGTGCTGGCCGGTGCCATCGTCAGCCATGCCGACAGCGTGCCGGTGCAGGTGCCGGGCCATCCGCAGCTGCTGCCGCTGCTGCAGCACTGCACCGCGCAGACCCTGCGCGAGGTTGCCCGGGATGACCTGCCCGAGGCGTCGTTCCTGCACCTGCTGCAGGCCCGCCTGGCCTTCGGTGGTGAACGGGTCTGGTCGCGCGCGCTGGCCGGGGTGCTGGAAGGCGAACTGTCGGGCGTGTGCCCGGCATGCCAGGCCGATCTATACCTCGTCATCGACCCGCCGCAGGCCTTCGTCACGCACG
>NZ_QAIW01000345.1:0-4369 GCF_003061285.1 Stenotrophomonas sp. HMWF003
GATCTAGGGGCTAGGGGGTGGGGATTGCCATGGAAGACTTCTTCGTAGCGCTTGGGGCAGGTGTGCTGCTCATGGCGTTCCTGTTCTGGCTCCGATTCTTTCTTCGCCAGGGCAACGGTGGCTGCAAGTGAGCGCCGTCGTCTGCATCGTCTCCCTGATTGCCGCGTGCATGTGCATTGCCTTCGGCGTTGTGCGGCTTGCCAACTGGCTCATCGACCGCCGCGAGCAGGGCAGGGCGCGCGCAATCCGTGACGCCGCATTCGTCGCCCAGGCTCGTGCCGAGGTGGGTCATGACTAAGCGCGTTCGATGGTCGTGGGCGGTTGAGCCTATGCCTGCACGTGGCTTCGGCCCGCAACAGATCAGGGTCTACGTCGCATCGGTTTACGTTGACGGCCGGCGACTGGACGCCATTGCATGTGCAACCCGGCGTGAGGCTCATGCGCTGGCTCTCTCCATGGCTCGTGCCGCCGAACTGGCACTGAGTGAATCAACGGAGGTGCGCCGATGATCGGTCGGCACAGCTGGTGGTGGATTCCCGCGTTCCTCTTCTTTGTGTGCAGTTCCGCGCTGGGCTTCATGTTTGGCATCGAGCTTGCCGAAGACTGGAACACTGTCGCTGCTGAGCGCGAAGCCATCCAAAAAGCCTGCATTGAGGGAAATGATCGCGCTTGCCGGGTCTACGAGGTCCGCTATGGCCGCTGAATGTTCGTTCTGCGGCGACCCCACGTCCTACTTCTTCCCCGGCGGCTTGTGCGCAGGCTGTACGGGCAAGAACGCCCGCATCAAGCTCCACGCCATGGCTCCTGCGCAGCGCGCAGAGCTTGTCGCGTTCGACGACTCCATTGGCCTCATGCAGGCTGCTGCGCGCCGCACTGAGCAAGCCTCAGAAACTGTCGCGCGCCATAAGCGCACGTCCGGCGCTTCTCTCAAGTCGTACCTCGCGGCGGCACCGCTCGCGTTGACCCCGGAGGGCCAGCGCGAAGCGCTGGCCCTTGGGCTTGTCCATTACAAAACAAGTGACACCGAGTCGAAGACCGGTCGTCTTTCCATCGAAATCGACCCGCTGCAGCTGCGGGCGCAACGGCTGCGTAAGGCCGTCATCACGAGTGCACGACTCCATGACCAAGAAGCGAAGAAGGGATCACGCCGTGGCGCGTGGTACATGCTCACGCTCACCTACCGAGACGGAAGCCGTAGCGGCCCTCGTGACGTTAGCGAGCTACTTAAGCGCATGCGCGGCCACTTCAATCGAACTGTCTCTAGGCTCCGACGGCTCGCGGGTCAGGTGTTCCGTTACCTGTGGGTCGGGGAACTCACCCAGCGCGGACGACCGCACTACCACCTTCTAGTTTGGGTTCCCCAAGGCATGTGGTTTGGCCGCGTCGATCACCGCAAGTGGTGGCCTCATGGCTCAAGCAAGTTTGAGAAGGCCCGCAACGCAGTCGGGTATCTCGCCAAGTACGCATCCAAGTTCAGCAGCCTCATGGCCGCTTCGTTTCCGAAGGGGTTCCGCACGCACGGTTGCGGTGGCCTCAATGAAGAATCCCGCCGCGAACTGCGGTGGTGGAAAGCGCCCATCTCGGCACGTGAAGCGCTCGGCGGTGAAGCCGACATCCGCAAGTGCCAGGGCGGTTATTTCGACAAGCTCACCGGGGAGTTCTGGTCGTCCCCGTGGCGAGTGACATTTGCATTCGGCCGGACCATCGCTTGGAAGGTAATCCCAATATGAAAGTTCAGATCATCAGCGAAAACATCGCCGTTCGTTCGTTCCCCGCACGCGAGGGCAAAGCCGCAACCGTGTTCCGTGAGCAGAAAGCCGCCGTGGTGCGCGAGAACGATTTTCCGCTGCCCTTCACCATCGGCCTGGACGAAGACCAGCAGCCGTACAAGATCGGCACCTACGACCTGTGCGCAACGTCGTTGCAAAACAACAAATTTGGCGGCCTGGAGTTCGGTCGCCGCATCCGCCTGCTGACGCCTTCCCCGGCGCCCGGCAAGGCGCAGGCCTAACCAATGTCCGATCCGGCACCGCTCTACGTCGTCGGTTGTGCTGCTGAGAACATCCAGCAGGACGGCACGTGCTTGGTGCCGGTGTGGATGCCATACCACCAGCCGATTCTTCCACCCCTGAGTCTGGCTGATGGAACTCTGGTTGCCTTCACCATCGTGAGCATGTGGGCAATCGGGTTGAAAGCGCGCCTCGTATTCCGCGCGGCGCGTATCGGGGTCTACTGAAATGACGAGGAAAACCGCAATGAAGAACATCATGAACACCACCCGCCGCGTTGCCGCCTCCACCACCGCGAAGGTCGGCACCGCTGCCACCGGCCTGATGGCCTCTGGCATGGCCCTCGCCAGCGGGTCCAGCTCGCCGGGCGCGGCCATCGCAGGCGAGGTTGCAGGCGGCAAGGCGGACATGGGCCTGGTCATCGGTGCCATCGCCGTCCTGCTCGCCATCATCGTGGTGTGGGCCTACACCAAGCGCGCAGCGAAGTAACGGCACGCGAACGAACGGCAGGGGGCGCGCGGAAACGTTCGCCCCCTTTTTCTTGAGCGAAAGGAGGGGTTATGGGGTATTTCGTGATCGTAGCGATCTGTGGCGCTGCATGGCTCGCATTCGAGGGTACGTGATGAACTGGCTGGCTCGCGTGTTCGTATCCGCCATTCTCAGGCGCTTGGCTTACGCCGTTGTCGCGCTCCTTCTCGTGTTTGCGGGCGTTTCCCGTGCCAATGCGCAGAGTTGCTCAAGCGCTTCGGAAAAGTGCAGCGAAGGGCAGGCCTATGCAATCTGCCGCTCTGAGCTTGCTTCCTATATCGCAGGCCGCGCCCCCGTCCAGTTCCGCAATGACCGCTGCGAGAAGACCTTTCCAACCTCCACCGGCAGCATCACGTCAAAGTTTGAGTATCAGAACCAGGGCACGTGGGTATCCGGTGTGTACCGCAATTACTACTACACGCGCGGTTGCAGCACGGAGCCCAACTACACCGGTACGGGTCCATGGGCGTCTGACGGATCTGCGAAGAACGGCAGCATCGGCTGTCGCAACGGCTGCGACGGAGCATGGTTCAGCAATGCCGATTCCACTAAAACGTGGATGGGGACCGGGGCGATGTGTCCCGAGAATGAAAAGGAAAACTGCGAGCGCCTTGGTGGCGGCTACTTTTGGAACAGCACGCTCAACGTGTGTGAGCCGCCTGAAGGCAAGTGTCCAAATGGCGGCAAGCCGAACTCCTTGGGCAAATGTGCGCCGGAGCCATGTCCTGAAGGCATGGCGCAACAGGCTGACGGCACATGCAAGAAGAAGGACGAAGAGTGCCCGGCTGGGCAGATACGGTCCCCGTTGGGCAGCTGCATCCCAGGTGACAACCAATGCGCAGCGGGCGAGGTTCGCGGCAAAGATGGCACCTGCAAGCGCGACAAAAATGGCGACGGCGAACCTGATGAGGGTGAGGAAGAGGGCGAGGGTCCAGACGGGCAAAAGGTGAAGGAGAATTTCTCAGGCGGTGACGACTGCACCGCGCCTCCGTCTTGCAGCGGCTCGCCAATCATGTGTGGCATGGCACGAATTCAGTGGCGCATTGACTGCAACACGCGCAAGAACCGGAACATCGCCGGTGGTGCCTGCGGGACCGTTCCTATCTGCACGGGGGAGAAGTGCGATTCCATGGAGTATTCCGGCATGTTGTTTCAGTGGAGAAGCGCATGCGCGGCCGAGAAGCTCCTTGCCAAAAGCGGGGATTCAACTGGCGGCAGCATTGGCGATGCCAATAAGAACGGTGTTGCCGATGCATTGGAAGGCAAGGGCGCTGTCAATGCTCCGGGTGATGGGAAAGCGGATGTGGCAGGCGTAAAAAAGTGGGGAATCAACCTGTCCACCAGCGTCCTGGACACTAGCGACATGCTCGGCGGCGGCTCATGCCCTCAGCCACCCACCATCGTGATCATGGGCAAGTCGGTGAGCGGCAGTGATATGCCGTACTTCTGTCAGCTTGCAGCCATCCTGCGTGGCTTGATCCTTTTCTTTGGTGCCTACACGGCACTGCGAATTCTCATGGGAGGGAACATCTAATGGGCATGGTATGGGACTGGATTGCAGATGGTGCGCAGCATGTAATCGGCACAGCGAAGGATGCCGCTGCTGGCATTGTCGGCAAATTCCTCGCCACTTTCGGTCTGACGACTGTCACGTTCAATCAGATTCTCCCCAGCTTAAAGAGCTTCGTTCTTGAGCACTTGGGCGGCCTTCAGGGTCCTGCGCTTGATTTCCTTTCGTATCTCGGCGTTGGCACCGTTATGTCGATGATCCTGTCCGCGCTCACTGTTCGCATGACGTGGAAGATCTTCATTGTCCCCAAGAGCGTGGCGGA
>NZ_QAIW01000346.1:0-18060 GCF_003061285.1 Stenotrophomonas sp. HMWF003
TTGCGGGGGTGTGAGCTGCATGGATGCGGCGACCAAGCCCCCAAGGACGGGTTTACCGCGTCCCCCGCAAGCTCGCCCCGACCTGCCAGTCCCGCGAGCGCGCATACGCCCGCGCGTCGCCGAAAACCAAAAGCGCCGGGCAAAGCCCGGCGCCAGGTGGTACGTCGATCAGAGGGTGGCGTTACGCCAGCAACCCTTCCGGCAACTGCATGGTGATGCAGTGCAGGCTGCCGTTCTGCCAGATCAGCGAGCGGCACGGCACCGGGACGACTTCGCGGTCCGGGTAGGCCTGGGCCAGCACCGCGCGGGCGGCTTCGTCGGCGACATCCCCGTAGGCCGGCATCAGCACCGCGCCGTTGAGGATCAGGTAGTTGGCGTAGGACGCAGCCAGGCGGCGGCCATCGTCGATCACCGGCTGTGCCCACGGCAGCGGGAACAGGCGGTACGGCGCACCGTCGGCGGTCCGCAGCGCGGCCAGTTCGTTGCCCATCGCCTGCAGTTCGGCGAAGTGCGAATCGCTGCTGTCATCGCAGGCCTGGTAGACGATGCTGTCCACCGAGGCGAAGCGTGCCAGCGTGTCGATGTGGGCGTCGGTGTCGTCGCCTTCCAGGTAACCGTGGTCCAGCCACAGCACGCGGTCCTGCTGCAGCCAGCCGGCCAGGTCGGTGCTGAGCGAGGCGCGGTCGCGGTCCGGGTGGCGCTCGTGCAGGCACTGCCAGGTGGTCAGCAGCGTGCCCGCACCGTCGGTTTCGATCCCGCCGCCTTCCAGTGCGAACGGAATGCTCTGCACCTCCGCGTTCGGCGCGAACACGCCCGCGGCGTGCAGGACGCCGACCAGCTGGTCGTCCAGGCTTGCGTCGAACTTGCCGCCCCAGCCGGTGAAGCGGAAATCGAGCAGGCGGAAGCCGCCGTCGGCGCGCTTGAGCGTGATCGGGCCGGAATCGCGCAGCCAGGTGTCGTCGTACTGCGCGGTGACGAACCGGACCCGGTCCATGTCGATCCGGTTGGAGCGCAGGCGCGCATCGGCGTAGGCCTCCAGGTCATCGTCGGCAACGATGATCAGCACCGGCTGGAAGCGGGTGATGGCCGCCACCAGGGCGATGTAGGTGTCCTCGACGTCACCCAGGCGGTCGGCCCAGTCGGTGTCGGCGTGGGGCCAGGCGATCAGGATGGCGGACTGGGTTTCCCATTCGGCCGGAAAGCGGAGCGTGTCGTTCATGGTCTCGGTGCGATGGCCCGCCGTGCGGCGGGCGGGGGAAAGGAAAAAATCAGCGGATCGGCGGCTTCGGGCCGACCTCGTTGGCGTCGGCCTTGTTGGCCACCACGTCGATCACCTTCTGCTTCTCGAAGTAGACGGTGAACTGCGGGTACACCCAGCGGTTGATGGTCGGCCACTGGCGCTTCTGTCCGCCGCGCGGCTCCAGGCGCTCGCCCGGGTCCCCGAACTGCGACTGCACCTGCTGCATGCTCTGGCCGCGGACGGGCAGGGCGGTGGCGGGCTTTTCCTGGCTGCGGTCGATCAGCAGCGTGTCGGCGTGGGCGCTGGCGCAGGCCAGCAGGGCCAGCAATGGCAGGGTGGTCAGGTAACGCTTCATCTCGATCTACTCCCCAGTGGTCAAGAATACGGAAGAGGCCACGACCGACGGTCGTGGCCCACCCGGCGATTACAACAAAAACGGCAATAAAAAACCGCCCGGAGGCGGTTTTTTATTCAGGTTGGTCGCGGCCGTGGGGCCGTGACGCCTTCAGGCTCAGCGCTGGCGAGCCTTGAAACGCGGGTTCGACTTGCAGATCACGAAGATCTTGCCGCGGCGACGGACGACCTTGCAGTCGCGGTGACGAGCCTTGGCGGACTTCAGGGAAGACAGGACTTTCATTGCATACCTCGGCGTAAACGTTGGATTCGGTTGGAGCGCGGCCGCGATATGCAGATGACAATCGGCAGGTGACGCCCGTTCAAGCCCGCAATTGTACCGGTCTTTTTTCCATCCTTTCAAGTGGTTGCACGAAAAAGGTCTCGGGCGCCCCCGGGCGGGGGCTAGAATGGGCGGTCCATTCCACAGGGAAACCCATGAACCAGCTTCCTCCCGTGCTCACCATCGACGGCCCGTCCGGGGCCGGCAAGGGGACCGTCAGCCGCATTGTCGCACGCCGCCTGGGCTGGCATTACCTGGATTCTGGCGCCCTGTATCGCGCCGTGGGCGTGGCCGCCAGCTGGGCCGATATCGACACTTCCGACGCCTCGGCGCTGGTGCGCTGCACCTTCGACACCCATGTCCGGTTCGTCGAAGCAGCCGATGGCGGGCTGCGGGTGGTGGTCAACGATACCGATGCCACCGATGAGCTGCGCCTGGAGACCACCGGCGCGCTGGCCTCGGCCATTGCGGCCATCCCGGAGGTGCGGGCCGCCCTGAAAGAGCGCCAGCGCGCATTCAGGGTTCTGCCGGGCCTGGTCGCCGACGGCCGCGACATGGGCACGGTGATCTTCCCCGACGCCCCATTCAAGGTCTTCCTGACCGCCAGCGCCGAGGAGCGTGCCGGGCGCCGGCATAAGCAGTTGAAAGACAAGGGGGTTTCTGTTAACTTTGAAGACCTCCTGCGCGAGATCATGGCCCGCGACGCCCGTGATGCACAGCGCACAGTGGCGCCCCTGAAGCCGGCAGACGATGCCGTCATCATCGACACCAGTGGCATCGGCATCGACGCAGTCGTTGCCAATGTGTTGGATCTGCTTCCGGTTTCGGGTGCCTGATCCGTTGTACAGGAGAACCGCCAGCCCATCGGCGGTGTCGCACATCGCAAGGCAACAAAAGCTCCGTCCCGCAATAGTGCGTGGCGGTTTTCCTACTTAACACACGACTCGCCGTACCGGGGTCGACCAACAGGCGGGCAGTAAGCGGTTCCCTTCGGGGGCCAATGCCCATGTGTCCAACAGAGTAAATCTAATGACCGAATCATTTGCAGAGCTGTTCGAAGCCAGTCAGGCCAATCTGGCCAAGCTGAAGCCGGGCTCGATCGTCAGCGGTGTCGTTGTTGAAGTCCGCGGCGATGTCGTGGTGATCAACGCCGGCCTGAAGTCCGAAGGCATCGTGCCGATCGAACAGTTCCGTAACGACGCTGGCGAGATCGACGTTGCTGAAGGCGACGTCGTCAAGGTCGCCCTCGATTCCATCGAGAACGGCTTCGGTGAAACCGTCCTGTCGCGCGAGAAGGCCAAGCGCGCGATGGTGTGGGACGAGCTGGAAGAAGCGTTGGAAAAGAACGAAACCATCACCGGTCGCATCAGCGGCAAGGTCAAGGGTGGTTTCACCGTGGACATCAAGGATGTCCGCGCGTTCCTGCCGGGTTCCCTGGTCGATGTGCGCCCCGTGCGCGATCCGGCCTACCTGGAAGGCAAGGAGCTGGAATTCAAGCTCATCAAGCTGGACCGCAAGCGTAACAACGTCGTGGTGTCGCGCCGCGCTGTCGTCGAAAGCGAGCACTCGGAAGAGCGCGAGCAGCTGATGGACAAGCTGCAGGAAGGCGCGATCCTGAAGGGTGTCGTCAAGAACCTGACCGATTACGGCGCATTCGTGGACCTGGGCGGTATCGACGGCCTGCTGCACATCACCGACATGGCCTGGAAGCGCGTGCGCCATCCGTCCGAAGTCGTGAACGTCGGCGACGAGCTGGACGTCCGCGTGCTGAAGTTCGACCGCGAGCGCAACCGCGTTTCGCTGGGTCTGAAGCAGCTGGGCGAGGATCCGTGGGACAACATCGCCCGTCGTTACCCGGCCAACAGCCGCGTGTTCGGCAAGGTCTCCAACGTCACCGATTACGGCGCATTCGTCGAGATCGAGCCGGGCGTCGAAGGTCTGGTGCACGTCTCCGAAATGGATTGGACCAACAAGAACGTCAACCCGTCCAAGGTTGTGCAGGTCGGTGACGAAGTTGAAGTCATGGTCCTGGACGTCGACGAGGAGCGTCGCCGCATCTCGCTGGGCATGAAGCAGGTTGCCGCCAATCCGTGGGAAACCTTCGCTGCCATCCACAAGAAGGGCGACAAGGTGTCGGGCCAGATCAAGTCGATCACCGACTTCGGCATCTTCATCGGCCTGGACGGCGGTATCGATGGCCTGGTGCACCTGTCCGACATCAGCTGGAACACCACCGGCGAAGACGTGGTCCGCAACTACAAGAAGGGCGACAACCTGGACGCCGTCGTCCTGGCCGTCGATCCGGAGCGCGAGCGCATCAGCCTGGGCGTCAAGCAGCTGGAGCAGGATCCGTTCGGCCAGTACATGGCTGCCAACCCGAAGGGTTCCAAGGTCGAAGGCGTGGTCAAGGAAGTGGACGCCAAGGGCGCAACCATCGAACTGGCTGACGGCATCGAAGGCTACGTGGCTGCACGCGACGTTGCCAACGAGCGCGTCGACGACGCGACCCAGTTCCTGAAGGTCGGCGACAAGGTGGAAGCCAAGTTCGTGGGCATGGATCGCAAGGGTCGTACCCTGCAGCTGTCCATCAAGGCCAAGGACGACGCGGAAATGCGCGAAGTGCTGGAGGAATACCAGTCCTCTTCGGCATCCAGCGGCACCACCCAGCTCGGCGCGCTGCTGCGTGCACAGCTGAACAGCAACAAGTCCGAGTAATCGGCCTCACGCTGTCGTAGTTTCCTGGACGGCCCGGACATCAGTCCGGGCCGTTTCAGGGTCTGAGTTCCCCCCGAAGAGCCCGTAATGACCAAATCCGAGCTGATCGAAATCCTGGCGCGCCGACAGGCGCATTTGAAGTCGGACGATGTCGATCTGGCAGTGAAGTCGTTGCTGGAAATGATGGGTGGGGCGCTGGCTGGCGGGGATCGCATCGAGATCCGCGGGTTCGGCAGTTTTTCGTTGCACTACCGGCCGCCCAGGCTGGGGCGCAACCCCAAGACCGGGGAATCGGTCGCGTTGCCGGGCAAGCATGTCCCGCACTTCAAACCAGGCAAGGAACTGCGCGAGCGCGTCAGCGCCGTGGTGCCGCTGGAAAGCGACCCCGCGTAGAGCGGACCATTGGTCTGCTGCTTTTTCGTTCCGGGCCTCTTTTGTCCCGCTGCTCTATATTCCGCTACTCTTGAATCTCCCGGAACTGGAGCTGCTCCATGAAAGTCGTACGTCTCCTTATCCTGCTGGCGGTTCTCGTCGCCGGGCTCATCATCGGTGCGCTCAACTCGGACAAGATGGTCTTGAGTCTGGGCTTTACCCAGATCACCACTACCACCGGCCTGGCGATCATTGTCGCCCTGTTGTCCGGTGCCATCATCGGCGGCGGCATCGTGCTGGCCAGCCTGGTGATCCCGTTGTACGCCAAGCTGCGCAAAGCGCAGAAGGCCAGCCCGACCGTGGTCGTGGCACCTGCCTCCACCCCTTCTTCTCCTTTCGACGGACGCTGAGCCCCGATGGAATTTGTCTCCGAGTGGTTCTGGTTCTTCCTGTTCCTTCCGCTGGCCGCGTTGTCCGGCTGGGTGATCGGGCGTCGCGGCGGTCAGCGCCATGGCGACAACCAGGTCAGCCGCCTGTCCAGCACCTATTTCCGTGGCCTGAACTACCTGCTCAACGAGCAGCCGGACAAGGCCATCGAGCTGTTCCTGCACATCGCCGAGCTGGACAAGGAAACCTTTGAGACCCAGGTCGCACTGGGCCATCTGTTCCGCCGCCGCGGTGAAGTGGACCGCGCCATCCGCCTGCACCAAGGGCTGGTCAACCGCGCCGACC
This sequence comes from Stenotrophomonas sp. HMWF003, assembly GCF_003061285.1. NCBI lineage: Bacteria > Pseudomonadati > Pseudomonadota > Gammaproteobacteria > Lysobacterales > Lysobacteraceae > Stenotrophomonas > Stenotrophomonas sp. HMWF003. The sequence continues at coordinate 5,736 of NZ_QAIW01000346.1, forward strand.
TGACCGACGCACAGCGCGTCCAGGCGCTGCTGGCACTGGGCGAGGACTACATGAAGTCCGGCCTGCTGGACCGCGCCGAAACCGTGTTCACCGAATTGGCCCAGCTCGACCAGCGGGCGCCGCAGGCGCTCAAGCACCTGATCGGCATCTACCAGGCCGAGCGCGACTGGGAAAAGGCGATCGACAACGCCAGCCGCTTCGAAGAGGTCACCGGCGAGCCGATGGGCAAGCTGATCGGGCAGTTCGAGTGCGAGCTGGCCGAGCGCTTCCGTGGCGCCGGCAAGATCGAAGAGGCGAGGGCGGCCATCGCGCGCGCCTACCAGGCCGATGCCATGTCGGTCCGCGCCGGCATCATCGAAGGGCGCCTGGAAACCGATGCCGGCAATGCCGAAGCGGCCGTGCGCGCGTTCGAGCGGGCGGCCCGCAACGATCCCGAGTACCTGCCCGAGGTGCTGCAGCCGCTCATGCAGAACTACCGCAAGGTCGGCGACCTCGGGGGTGCGCGTGCGTTCCTGTCGGAGATGACCGAGCACTATCGCGGCATCGCCCCGGTGCTGGCGTTGACCCAGTTGATGGAAGAGCAGGAGGGCGTGGCCCCGGCCCGTGCCTACCTGGGGCGCCAGCTCAAGGACCGCCCGTCGGTACGCGGCGAGTCGGCGCTGATCGACCTGACCCTGGCCGAAGGTGCCGACTCCACGGCTACCCTGCACGACCTCAAGCACATCACCGACCAGCTGCTGGTGCGCAATCCCGCCTACCGCTGCACCCGCTGCGGCTTCGGCGCCCGTACCCACCATTGGCAATGCCCCAGCTGCAAGGAGTGGGGAACCGTGAAGCCGCTGCTGAACTACGCGGTGCTTTAAGCCATGCCCGTGGCCTGGATGATCGGTCTGCCAGCGGTGCTGGCGATCGCGGCGGCGCTCACCTGGGGCGCGCGCCACTACGCGCTGCGCCGCAACCTGATGGACCAGCCGGGCGAACGTCGCAGCCATGGCGTGGCCACGCCACGCGGGGGCGGTATCGCCATCGTGCTGACCCTGCTGCTGGCGGCCGTCACGGCCGCCGTGGTCTGGCCGGCCGCCCGCACGACGCTGGGGGTGTTCAGCCTGGGACTGGCACTCGTAGCCGGCATTGGCTGGTGGGACGACCACCGCCCGCTGCCGGCCCTCCGCCGGCTGCTGGTGCACATGGTCGCCGCAACCCTGATCGGCGCCCTGGTCTGGCAGGCCAGCGGGAGCGTGGTACACGCGGTACTGGCGATGCTGTTCACCACCTCGCTGGTCAACATCTGGAATTTCATGGATGGCATCAACGGCATCGCCACCAGCCAGGCGATCCTGGCCGGGCTGGCCTTCGCCATGGTGATGCCGCTGCCGTTCGCCCTGGCCGGCGTGGTGCTGGCCTTGGCGTGCCTGGGCTTCCTGCCGTTCAATTTCCCGCGGGCACGCATCTTCATGGGGGACGTCGGCAGCGGCGCGCTGGGCTATGCCATCGCCGCCCTGGTGTGCCTGGCCAGCGTGGTCACCGAGATCAACTGGCTGCTGTTGCTGGTGCCGCTGTCGGCCTTCCTCGTGGACGCAGGCTTCACACTGCTGTCGCGCATGCTGTCCGGGCAACGGTGGATGGACGCCCACACCCAACATCTGTACCAGCGTGCGATCAAGAGTGGTGCAAGTCACACCTTGGTGACTGCGCTGTATTTTGTTTTTGGCCTGTTCAGTATTACAGTGTTTAATGCTTGCAGTGATCTGCAGCCGAGGTGGGAGGCTGCCGTAGCGGGTGCGTGGATGATCTTCGCGACCGGCTTGTGGCTACTCCTGCGCAATGGATTGCGCAACTAGAAGGATTGTTTGTTTTATGACGCCTTGGCAGGACCGTCTCACCAGTTTGCTCCCGCGCGCCGCCATCGTGGCCCACGACCTGTTCATGGTCTGGGCGTGCTGGCAGCTGCTGCATGCCGGCCGCTATTCGATGCTGGCCGATGCCCCCTCCCTGCCGCTCTGGAACATCGACACCTCGCTGGTGCTGGCGATCCAGGCCGTGGTGTTCTGGCGGGTGGGCCTGTACCGCGGCCTGTGGCGCTTTGCCAGCGTGGCCGACCTGCTCAACATCTTCAAGGCCAGCTTCATCGGCCTGTTGGCCATTGTCGTGGCCCTGGCCTACAAGCGCTTCGCCGGCGTGCCGATGTCGGTGCTGGTGATCTATCCGTTCGCGCTGTCGGCCCTGCTCGGCGCCCCGCGCCTGCTGTATCGCGCGTGGAAGGACTACCAGTCGCTGCAATCGGATGCGAGTGCGCGCCGCGTGCTGATCTTGGGCGCCGGCCAGGCGGCCGAAGCCCTGGTCCGTGACCTGCGCCGTTCAGGCGATTTCCACCCGGTCGGCCTGCTCGACGATGCGCCGCACCTGCAGGGTGCCAAGCTGCAGGGGCTGCCCATCCTGGGCACGTTGGACGATGCCCCGTCGGTGGTGCGCGAGACCGCGGCCAAGCTGCTGGTGATCGCCATCCCGTCGCTGGATGCGGTCGGCATGCAGCGGGTGGTCGCGCTCTGCGAAGCCACCGGCGTGCCCTTCCGGATGGTGCCCAAGCTCAACGATGTGCTGCTCGGGCATTCGCTGCCCGGTGAACTGAAAGAGGTCGCCATCGAGGACCTGCTCGGGCGCAAGCCGATCCTGCCGGACTGGTCGCTGATCCGCGGCTGGCTGGGCGGGCGTACCGTGCTGGTAACTGGCGCAGGTGGCTCGATCGGTTCGGAGCTGTGCCGCCAGTGCGCGCGCCACGGTGCCGGCCGGATCATCCTGCTTGAAATGAGCGAGCTGCTGCTGCTTACCATCGAAGCCGAGCTCACGCGCAGCTTCCCGGACCTGGACGTGCAGGCCGTGCTGGGCGACTGCGGCGATCCGTCGGTGATCCGGCATGCGCTGTCGCTGGCAAGCGTGGATGCGGTCTTCCATGCGGCGGCCTACAAGCAGGTGCCGGTGCTGGAGCGCCAGCTTCGCGAAGCAGTGCGCAACAACATTCTGTCGACCGAAACGGTGGCGCGGGCCTGCGTGGAAGCGCGCATCGAGCATTTCGTGTTCATCTCCACCGACAAGGCGGTCGATCCGGTCAACGCGCTGGGCGCCAGCAAGCGCTACGCGGAAATGATCTGCCAGAGCCTGGACCAGAAAACCAATCACACGCGGTTTGTCACGGTGCGCTTCGGCAACGTGCTGGCCTCGGCCGGCAGCGTGGTGCCGTTGTTCCGCGACCAGATCATGAAGGGCGGGCCGGTGACCGTGACCGATCCGGAGGTCACCCGTTACTTCATGACCATTCCCGAGGCCTGCCAGTTGATCCTGCAGGCGGCCGCGTCGGCATCGCATGGCGCGATCTACACGCTGGACATGGGCGAGCCGGTGCCGATCCGGGTGCTGGCCGAGCAGATGATCCGTCTGGCCGGCAAGCAGCCCTACAAGGACATCGCGATCATCTACACCGGGCTGCGTCCGGGCGAGAAGCTGCACGAGACCTTGTTCTATTCCGACGAGGACTACCGGCCGACCGCGCATCCCAAGATTCTCGAAGCCGGTGTGCGCACGTTCGCGCGCGATCAGGTGCTGGGCAACGTACCGCGCCTGCGCGAGGCCATCGCAACCTACGACACCGATGCCATCAACAGCATCCTGTTCGCGACCATGCCGGAGTTCTCGCCCCTGCAACAAGACGATCACGTCGCCTCGGCTAAAGTACTTCCCTTCCCGGCACGAGAGGCCAACAGGCTGTGACGAACAAGCGTATTCGCAAGGCGGTTTTCCCCGTGGCAGGACTGGGTACCCGGTTCCTTCCCGCAACCAAGACGGTGCCCAAGGAGATGCTCCCGATCATCGATCGGCCGCTCATCCAGTACGCCGTCGACGAGGCGATCGAAGCTGGCTGCGACACCTTGATCTTCATCACCAACCGCTACAAGCATGCGGTGGCCGATTATTTCGACAAGGCCTACGAGCTGGAACAGAAGCTCGAACGCGCCGGCAAGCTGGAACAGCTGGAACTGGTACGCCACGTGTTGCCCAATGGCGTGCGTGCGATCTTCGTCACCCAGGCTGAAGCGCTGGGCCTGGGCCACGCAGTGCTGTGCGCCAAGGCGATTGTCGGTGACGAACCCTTTGCGGTGCTGCTGCCCGACGACCTGATCTGGAACCGTGGCGATGGTGCGCTCAAGCAGATGGCCGATGCGAACCAGGCCAGCGGTGCCAGCGTCATCGCGGTGGAAGACGTGCCGCATGAGAAGACCGGCAGCTACGGCATCGTCGCCACCGAGGCGTTCGATGGCCGCCAGGGCCACATCAGCGCGATCGTCGAGAAGCCCAAGCCGGAAGACGCGCCCAGCGACCTGGCCGTGGTCGGCCGGTATGTCCTGAGCCCGAAGATTTTCGAGCTGCTCGAAGCCACCGGCACCGGTGCCGGCGGTGAAATCCAGCTCACCGACGCCATCGCCGAGCTGCTCAAGAGCGAGCCCGTGGACGCGTACCGTTTCGAAGGCACGCGCTTCGATTGCGGCACGCACCTGGGTCTGGTCGAAGCCACCATCCGCTTTGCGTTGAACAACGACAAGCTGGCCGGCCCGGCGCGCGAGATCATGAAGAAGGCGCTCGCCGAAGGCTGATCGCAATCGCGATCACCCGGTAGATACCGACCGTTGGTCGGTACACACGCCAACAAAAAGGGCAGCCTTGCGGCTGCCCTTTTTGCATTTCGTCGGTGTTCCCGCATCGACCAACGGTCGATGCCGCCCAGCGGGGCAGGGTGCCGGCCTTGGGGCCGGCACCGCCCACTACATCACAGCGACTCGAAGATGCCTGCCGCGCCCATGCCGGTGCCGATGCACATGGTCACCATGCCGTACTTCTGCTGGCGACGGCGCAGGCCGTGCAGCAGGGTGGCGGTACGGATCGCGCCGGTCGCGCCCAGCGGGTGGCCCAGGGCGATGGCGCCGCCCAGCGGGTTGACCTTGGACGGGTCCAGGCCGCAATCGCGGATCACCGCCAGCGACTGCGCGGCAAAGGCTTCGTTGAGCTCGATCCAGTCCAGCTGGTCCTGGGTCAGGCCAGCCTGCTTCAGCGCCTTGGGGATCGCGGCGATCGGGCCGATGCCCATCACTTCCGGGCGCACGCCGGCAACGGAGAAGCTGACAAAGCGGGCCAGCGGCTTCAGGCCGTAGTCCTTGACCGCCTGTTCGGAGGCCAGCAGCACGGCGCCGGCGCCGTCGCTCATCTGCGACGAGTTGCCGGCCGTGACGGTGCCGCCGAACTGGCCGTTGCGGAACACCGGGCGCAGCTTGGCCAGGCCTTCAGCGGACGAATCCAGGCGCGGGCCTTCATCGGTATCGACGATCGTGTCGCGGGTGATGATGCGGCGGCCGTCGGCCAGGTCGGGCTGGCGGGTGCGCACGTCGTAGGGGCTGATCTCGTCCTTGAAGTCGCCGTTCTGGATCGCGGCGATGGCCTTCTGGTGCGAGGCGAGGGCGAAGGCGTCCTGCTCCTCGCGCGAGACCTTCCACTCTTCGGCGACCTTCTCGGCGGTGATGCCCATGCCGTAGGCGATGGCGACGTGGTCGTTGTCGAACACGCTCGGGGCCATGGCGATCTTGTTGCCCATCATCGGCACCATCGACATCGACTCGGTACCACCGGCCAGCATCAGGTCGGCATTGCCCAGGCGGATCTGGTCGGCGGCCATGGCCACGGCCTGCAGGCCGGAGGAGCAGAAGCGGTTGACCGTCTGCGCGGCGATGGTGTCGGGCAGGCCGGCCAGCAGCACGCCGATGCGGGCCACGTTCATGCCCTGCTCGGCCTCCGGCATCGCGCAGCCGATGATGGCGTCATCGATGCGGTTGACGTCGATGCCCGGGGCCTGCGCGACCACCGAGCGGAGCACGTGGGCGAGCATGTCGTCGGGACGGGTGTTGCGGAACACGCCCTTGGGCGCCTTGCCTACCGGGGTGCGGGTGGCGGCGACGATGTAGGCGTCCTGGATTTGCTTGGTCATTGCAGTGATCTCTTGAATGTAGGGACAGGTGTGCCGACCAACGGTCGGCACCGACCGGGCGCGGACGGGGGCCGTCGCGCCCGGCGCGCCATCAATTGCGCAGCGGCTTGCCGGTCTTGAGCATGTGCGCGATGCGGGCCTGGGTCTTTTCCTGCTGGGCCAGTTCGACGAAGTGCTTGCGCTCCAGGGTCAGCAGCCACTCTTCGTCCACCAGCGTGCCGCGGTCCACTTCGCCACCGCAGAGCACGGTGGCGATGCGCACGGCGATTTCGTAGTCGTACGGACTGATGAAACGACCTTCCAGCATGTTGACCAGCATCATCTTGAAGGTGGCGATGCCGACGTCGCCGGCCACCTGGATGCGGCGGGCCGGCATCGGCGGACGGTAGCCGCCTTCGGCCAGCGCCTGCACTTCGGCCTTGGCGATATGCAGCGCTTCGAAGCTGTTGAACACCACCTTGTCGGTGGCGCGCATCAGGCCCAGTTCCTTGGCGTTGACCGCCGAGTTGGAGACCTTGGCCATGGCCACGGTTTCGAAGGTCTTCTTCAGTTCGGCGAACACGTCACCGCCCGGGCCGGCAGCCTGCGAGGCGCGCACGGCCAGTTCCTTCAGGCCGCCACCGGCCGGCAGCAGGCCGACGCCCGCCTCGACCAGGCCGATGTAGCTTTCCAGTGCGACCACGCTCTTGGCGCTGTGCATCTGGAACTCGCAGCCACCGCCCAGGGCCAGGCCGCGCACGGCGGTCACCACCGGCACCAGCGCGTACTTGATCGCCTGGCTGGTGCGCTGGAAGTTGTGCACCATCTCTTCGAACTGGTCGACCTTGCCGGCCTGCAGCAGGCCGAGCGCGCCCGCCAGGTCGGCACCGGCGGAGAAAGGTTCCTTCTGCTGCCAGATCACCAGGCCCTTGTAGTCCTTCTCGGCGCGCTTGATCGCTTCCTGCAGGCCGTTGAGCACGTGGTCGGAGACGGTGTTCATCTTGGTCTTGAAGCTGACCACCGCGATCCCGTCGCCGTCGTGCCACATGCGCACGCCGTCGTTCTCGAACACGGTTTCGCCCGGGGCGAACGTTTCGCCCAGCAGCGGATCCGGGAAGCGCTGGCGCTGGTAGACCGGCAGCGCCGAGCGCGGCAGCTTGGCGTTGCGGGTCGGGCTGTAGCTGCCTTCGGCGGCGTGCACGCCGTCGCGGCCGTCGAACACCCAATCGGGCAGCGGCGCATTGCTCATGCTCTTGCCGGCCACGATGTCATCGGCGATCCACTGCGCCACCTGCTTCCAGCCGGCGGCCTGCCAGGTTTCGAACGGGCCCAGCGACCAGCCGTAGCCCCAGCGGATGGCCAGGTCGACGTCGCGCGCGGTTTCGGCGATGTCGGCCAGGTGGTAGGCGCTGTAGTGGAACAGGTCGCGGAAGGTCGCCCACAGGAACTGCGCCTGCGGGTGCTGGCTTTCGCGCAGCTTGGCGAACTTCTCGGCCGGGTTCTTGATCTTCAGGATCTCGACCACTTCCGGTGCGGCGGTGCGGTCGGCCGGGCGGTAGTCCTGCTTCTCCAGATCGAGGACGACGATGTCCTTGCCGACCTTGCGGAAGATGCCGGCACCGGTCTTCTGGCCGAGCGCGCCCTTGGCGATCAGCGCGTCCAGCCACTTCGGCGACGTGAAGAATTCATGCCACGGATCGTCGGGCAGGGTGTCGCCCATGGTCTTGATCACGTGCGCCATGGTGTCCAGGCCGACCACGTCGGAGGTGCGGTAGGTCGCCGACTTCGGGCGGCCGACCAGCGGACCGGTCAGGCCGTCCACTTCATCGAAGCCCAGGCCGAATTCCTGCGTGTGGTGGATGGTGGACAGGATCGAGAACACACCGATGCGGTTGCCGATGAAGTTCGGGGTGTCCTTGGCGTACACCACGCCCTTGCCCAGCGTGGTGACCAGGAAGGCTTCCAGGCCTTCCAGCACGGCGGCGTCGGTGGTGCTGGCCGGGATCAGTTCGGCCAGGTGCATGTAGCGCGGCGGGTTGAAGAAATGCACGCCGCAGAAGCGGTGGCGCAGCTGCTCGGGCAGCACGTCGGCGAGCTTGTTGATGCCCAGGCCCGAGGTGTTGGAGGCCAGCACGGCGTGGTCGGCCACGAACGGGGCGATCTTCTTGTACAGGTCCTGCTTCCAGTCCATCCGTTCGGCGATGGCCTCGATGATCAGGTCGCAGTCCTTGAGCTGCTCCAGGCCGGTCTCGTAGTTGGCCGGGGTGATCGCCTCGGCGTAGGACTTGCTGGCCAGCGGGGCAGGGCTGAGCTTGCCCAGGTTGGCGATTGCCTTGAGCACGATGCCATCGGCCGGACCTTCCTTGGCGGGAAGGTCGAACAGCACGGTGTCGACGCCGGCGTTGGTCAGGTGGGCCGCGATCTGGGCACCCATGACGCCGGCACCCAGCACGGCGGCGCGGCGGACTAGCAGGGAATTGGACATGTCGATAAGCCTTTGTTGGTCTGGCAGCCGGGCAGGGCCCGGCTCTACGGAGGGTTCAATGGGCAGAGCCCGGCTCTACGGGGTGGAAAGGGAGGTCGACGCAGCGTCGGTGACCGCGCTGGCGCGGAAACCGGCTTCGGCGAAGTGGATCAATTCGCGGGCGGCATGGGCACGATGCGCCGCTTCGGTGACACCGGCGGGTCGCTTGATCAGGCCGAAGTCGGCCATTGCATAGGTCAGCGAGCCGGCCAGGAAGTCCAGCCGCCAGTACAGCTCTTCCTTGCTGAGCTCCGGCACGCAGGCCGCGATGGCCTTGCCGAAGTCGCGCAGCACGTGGCCGTAGTGGTCGGACAGGAACTTGCGCAGGTTGTCGTTCTTCTCCGCGTAGGCGCGGGCGATGACGCGGACGAAGGCGCCCCCGGTCTGGCGGTCCTGGGCCATCGCCAGCGCGGGCTCGACGAAGGCGGCCAGCACCGGGCGCAGCTGGCCGGGGTGCTCGCGGCGGGCCGTGTCCAGCTGGGCCAGGCGGGCGGTGGTCATCTCGTCCATGCGCCGGCGGAACACCTCGTTGACCAGGTTTTCCTTGGAGCCGAAGTGGTAGTTGACCGCCGCGATGTTCACATCGGCCTGGCTGGTGACCTGGCGAAGCGAGGTGCCGGCGAAGCCATGCTGCGCGAACAGCTCCTCGGCGGCGCCGAGAATGCGGTCCTTGGTGGAGAAATGAGCGGGCTTGGCCATGGGTCGGGCAGGGTTCAATCAAACGATTGTTTGATATTAGACCCGGGGCTGCGCGGGCGCATTGTGCGGCGCACAAAAGCGCCGAATCCGTTCATCGTCGTGCCGGGCTCTGCCCGGCGATCCCCGCACCGCCTGAACGGGGGGCGTCGCTTGGCATTCATGGGGTTGCCGGCCAGCGGCCGCCACTACCGCATGGGCGGGTTACACGTTAGAATTGCCTCACGTATATCAGGCTAAGCCCGCGTTTCGACGCGGGTTTTTTTCATGTTACTCTCGGGCCGATCAGTGGCCCGCCCAACGGAGAATTCCCATGGCGCTGGAGCGCACCCTTTCCATCATCAAGCCGGACGCCGTCGCCAAGAACGTCATCGGTGAAATCTACGCCCGCTTCGAAAAGGCCGGCCTGAAGGTCGTCGCCGCCAAGTACAAGCAGCTGTCGCGCCGTGAAGCCGAAGGTTTCTACGCCGTGCACCGCGAGCGTCCGTTCTTCAACGCGCTGGTCGAGTTCATGATCTCCGGCCCGGTGATGATCCAGGCCCTGGAAGGCGACAACGCCGTCCTGGCCCACCGCGACCTGCTGGGCGCCACCAATCCGAAGGAAGCCGCTGCGGGCACCATCCGCGCCGACTTCGCTGAATCCATCGATGCCAATGCCGCCCACGGCTCGGACTCGGTTGAGAATGCCGCGATCGAAATCGCCTACTTCTTTGCCGCGACCGAAGTCGTCTCGCGCTGAGAGTGATGCCGTGAACGAGGTCGTACAGCCAACCGCCATCCCATCCGTGCTCGTTCCGAGCGTGGCTGTGGCCAAGCAGAACCTGCTCGACCTCGATCGCGAGGGTCTGGAGCGCTTCTTCGCCGAGACACTCGGCGAAGCGCGCTACCGTGCCCACCAGGTCATGAAGTGGATCCACCACCATTACGTGACCGATTTCGATGAGATGACCGACCTGGGCAAGGCGCTGCGCGCCAAGCTCAAGCAGCATGCCGAGGTCCTGGTCCCCAACATCGTGTTCGACAAACCGTCCAACGACGGCACCCACAAGTGGCTGCTGGCGATGGGCAACGATGGCAAGAACGCCATCGAGGCGGTCTACATCCCGGACAAGAACCGCGGCACGCTGTGCGTGTCCTCGCAGGTCGGCTGTGCGCTGAACTGCACGTTCTGTTCGACCGCTACCCAGGGCTTCAACCGCAACCTGTCCACCGCCGAGATCATCGGCCAGGTGTGGGTGGCGGCGCGCCACCTGGGCAACATCCCGCACAAGCAGCGTCGTCTCACCAACGTGGTGATGATGGGCATGGGCGAGCCGTTGATGAATTTCGACAACGTCGTGCGCGCCATGAGCGTGATGCGCGACGACCTGGGCTACGGGCTGGCCAACAAGCGCGTGACCCTGTCCACCTCCGGCCTGGTGCCGCAGATCGACCGGCTGTCCGCCGAGAGCGACGTGTCGCTGGCGGTGTCGCTGCATGCGCCCAACGATGCGCTGCGCGAAACCCTGGTGCCGCTCAACAAGAAGTACCCGATCGTCGAGCTGATGGCCTCGTGCGCACGCTACCTGCGAGCAAACAAGCGCCGCGAATCGGTCACCTTCGAATACACCCTGATGAAGGGCATCAACGACCAGCCCGAACACGCCCGCCAGCTGGCGCGGCTGATGCGCCAGTTCGACAACGCCGTGCAGGCGTCGCACTCGGGCAAGGTCAACCTGATCCCCTTCAATCCGTTCCCGGGCACGCGCTATGAGCGCTCCGGCGACACCGAGATCCGTGCCTTCCAGAAGATCCTGCTGGATTCGCAGGTGCTGACGATGGTCCGACGCACCCGCGGCGACGACATCGACGCCGCCTGTGGCCAGCTCAAGGGCCAGGTGATGGACCGCACGCGCCGCCAGGCCGAGTTCAACAAGACGCTCCAGGATGGGAAAAGCCGGGATGCCGCTGCCTGATTTCCGATTGCCAGCCGTTGTTTTCATCGCGCTGGCATTGGTCGGCTGCGGTAAGGAAGGCAAGCGAGCGCCCAGTGCGCCGCTCGGTGTGGCTCCCACCTATGAAGTCCGTGACAGCGCGGCCACGCGCCGCCGGTTGAATTACCAGGACCAGATGACCCTGGCCGACCGGGCCTATCAATCCGGCTCGCTGGCGGCGGCGGAGAAGAACGCCCGGACGGCGCTCAAGCTGGATGGCGACCGGCCCGAGGCCTACCTGATGCTGGCCACGCTGGCTGCCCGGCGCGGCGAGGATGCCGCCGCCGGCGGGCTCTACCGCAAGGCTGCCGAGCTGGCGCCCGAACGCGGGGACGTCCTCAATAATTATGGTGCGTGGTTATGTACACATGGCCGCCCGGCCGAGTCGCTGGTCTGGTTTGACCGCGCGCTTGCCGCGCCGGGCTATGCCACGCCGGCCTCGGCGCTGGCCAATGCCGGTGGCTGTGCGCTGGACGCCGGCCAGTCCGAACGGGCCGCCCGCGACCTGCGTGCCGCCCTGCAGGCCGAGCCGGGCAACGCCTATGCGCTGGAGTCGATGGCGCGCAGCGAGTACGCCCAGGGCCGCTATTTCGAGGCGCGGGCCTTCTCCCAACGTCGTCTTGCGGCTGCACCGGCCACACGTTCCGTGTTACAACTTGCCTCTGAAATCGAGGCGCAGTTGGGTGACACGGTTGCATCGGGTCGCTATCTGCAGCGAATTCGCGACGAATTTCCGCAGGATGCGGCTCCTAATTCCCGGGGTTGAAGCATTGTGATTGATGACCAGACTGTGAACGCTTTTGATGCCGCTGCCGGCTGTGGGGTCCGTCTCCGCCAGGCGCGCGAAGCGGCAGGGCTGACGCTTGAAGCGGTAGGGCAGCAGTTGCACATGCCGGTGCAGGTGGTGAAGTCGCTGGAAGCCGAGCAATGGGACCGCCTTGGCGCCCCGGTGTTCGTGCGCGGCCAGTTGCGCAGCTATGCGCGCCTGCTGAAGATCGATCTGGGCGATGTGCTGGAACAGGCCCGGATCGGGCCGGTGGTGCCGCCGCAGCTGGTCAGCCACACCCATACCCCGCGGGCCCGGCGCATTGCCGAGAGCCTCGGGCGCCGGGTGCTGTATGTGGG
>NZ_QAIW01000346.1:18070-20361 GCF_003061285.1 Stenotrophomonas sp. HMWF003
TTTGCGACCCGGGGCCACTTCGACGGCGGCGCCAACACCCCCAATACCGCGTCGCTGGATGTGATTCCGGCGGCGGTGCCGGTGGCCGGCGGTGCCGCTCCGGCCGAGACCACCCCGGCGGCGCCCGCGCCGACCAGTGCGGCCACCGGAACGCCTTCGGCGCCTTACCTGGCGTCACTGACCCCGGTGCCACGCCCGGCGGCCACCGCAGCGGCGCCGGCCGGTGCGCTCAGCCTGCAGTTCAATGGCGACAGCTGGGTCGATATCGCGGCCCCCGATGGCAGTACCGTGGAAAAGGCGCTGATCAAATCCGGCGAAGCGCGCAGCTTCACGCCGGGCCAGGTTGGCCGCATGGTGCTGGGCAATGCGTCGGCGGTCGAGGTTCAGCAGGCGGGCACTATCGTCGACCTTTCGCCGTACCAGCGAGCCAACGTGGCACGCTTTACGGTATCCTCTGACGGCTCCGTGGCCCCAGTTCCGCACTGAGTCGCGTTTCCCAATCCAATTCAAACAGCCCCTCCTCACGGACGGGGCGAGAGTACGCATGGCGATCGACGACCTGCTCGACGAGCACGAACAAAGTGAACGCGTCCGCGGCTGGCTGCGGAAGAATGGTGTCAGCATCCTCGCCGGCGTGGCGATCGCAATCGGCGGCATCGCCGGTTGGCAGTGGTGGCAGAAGGACCACAGCAACCAGCTGGCCGGCGCCAACGTCCAGTACCAGGCGGTGCTCAAGCACCTGCAGGACAAGGATCTGGCCCAGGCGGCCAAGGGCGTGAAGGCGCTCGACGACGGCAAGGCCAACATCTACTCGGACCTGGCGGCGCTGCAGCTGGCCAAGGCCCAGGTCGAGGCAGGCAAGAACGAAGACGCGCTGGCAACGCTGCGTGCGATCAAGGCCGACCCGGAGTTCCAGCCGGTGATCGAGCAGCGCATCGCACGCCTGTTGCTGGCCACCGGCAAGGCCGATGACGCGATCAAGGCGCTTGGCACCGCCAGCGACAGCGCCAGCCTGGAAATCCATGGCGACGCGCTGATGGCGCAGGGCAAGCGCGATGCGGCCCGGCAACAGTATGAGAAGGCGCTCAAGACGCTGGACGTGGCAGCGCCGCAGCGGCGCCTGCTTGAAACCAAAGTGATGGATGCCGGTGGCACCGTCACCGATGCTGCGGAGTCGGTGTAATGAAGCATATGGTCATGATCAAGCGCGTTGCCACCCTGGTTCTGCTGGGCGTGGCGCTGTCTGGCTGCTCCACCGTCAAGGGGTGGTTCGCCGGCAAGGATGCAGCGGCCAAGAAGGCGCTGGAACCGGCTGAACTGGTGAAGTTCGAGCCGACCGCGAAGGTGGACCGGCTCTGGAGCGTGAACGTCGGCAAGGGCGAGAAGCGCATCGGCGTTCGCCAGGGCCCGACCGTGGCCGATGGCCGCGTCTACGCGGCGGCCATTTACGGCGGCGTGCATGCCATCGACCTGCAGACCGGCAAGAAGGTCTGGACCTGGGAGCCGGCCAAGGAAAAGAAGAAGCCCAAGCTGCGCCTGTCCGGTGGCCCCGGCGTCGGTGACGGCCTGGTGGTGATCGGGACGCTGGACGGCCAGGTGATCGCCCTGAGCGCCGAGGATGGTGCCGAGAAGTGGCGCGCCAAGGTGCCCGGCGAAGTGATCGCCGCCCCGGCAATCGCCCAGGGCATGGTGTTCGTGCGCAGCAACGACGGTCGCGTGACCGCCCTGGATGCCGACAACGGCACCCAGCGCTGGTTCAACCCGCGTGAGCTGCCGGCGCTGACCGTGCGCGGCAATGCCGCCGTGGTGACCGGCCCGGGCGTGCTGTTCGTCGGCAACGATGATGGCAGCGTGTCGGCCCTGGCAATGACCGATGGCCGCACCGTGTGGGACCAGATGGTCGCCAACGGCGAAGGCCGTACCGAACTGGAGCGCATGTCGGACGTGGACGGTGCGCCGGTGCTGGAAGGCAACACCCTGTTCGTGGGCAGCTTCAAGAACCAGACCATGGCGATCGAAGGCCCGACCGGCCGTCCGCTGTGGTCGCGTGATCATGGTGGCGCCGGTGGCGTGGCCCTGACCTCGGGCAATGTGTTTGTCACCGACAACAAGGGTGGCGTGTTCGGCCTGGACAAGAACAGTGGCAGCGCGATGTGGTCGCAGACCGCCTTGGCGCGCCGCTCGCTGACTGGGCCGGCGGTGCAGGGCGACTACGTCGTTGTAGGCGACTACAAGGGCTACCTGCACTGGTTGCGGACGGATAATGGCGAGCTTGCCGCTCGCGCCAAGAG
>NZ_QAIW01000346.1:20424-25142 GCF_003061285.1 Stenotrophomonas sp. HMWF003
AGGAGTTACCGCGATGCTGCCCTTGGTCGCCCTGGTTGGACGGCCGAATGTCGGCAAGTCCACGCTGTTCAATGCGTTTACCCGTACGCGCGACGCGCTGGTCCATGACCAGCCCGGCGTGACCCGGGACCGTAATTACGGTGTTTGTCGTCTTAACGAAGACCACCCGTTCCTGGTGGTCGATACCGGTGGTATCGCCGGTGAAGAAGAAGGCCTGGCTGGCGCTACCGCGCGTCAGGCCCGCGCTGCCGCCGCCGAGGCGGATCTGATCCTGTTCGTCGTCGATGCCCGTGAAGGCCCGATGGACGACGAGATCCTGTCCTGGCTGCGCAAGCTGGCGCGTCCGACGCTGCTGTTGATCAACAAGATCGACGGCATGAACGAAGACACCGTGCGGTCGGAGTTCGCCCGCTACGGCTTCGGCGAAATGCTGACCGTGTCGGCCGCGCACCGCCAGGGTCTTGACGATCTGCTGGACGAAGTCGTGGAGCGGCTGCCCGAAGAAGGCACCACCGAAACCCTCGACACCGATCCGAACCGCATCCGCATTGCCTTCGTGGGCCGCCCCAACGTGGGCAAGTCGACGCTGGTCAATCGCCTGCTGGGCGAAGAGCGCATGATCGCCTCCGAAGTGCCCGGTACCACCCGCGACTCGATCGCGGTGGACATGGAGCGCGACGGTCGCGAGTACCGCCTCATCGACACCGCCGGCCTGCGTCGCAAGGCGCGCGTTGAGGAGGTGGTCGAGAAGTTCAGCGTGATCAAGACGCTGCAGGCGATCGAGCAGTGCCAGGTGGCCGTGCTGATGCTGGACGCGTCCGAAGGCGTGACCGACCAGGACGCCAGCGTGCTGGGTGCGGTGCTCGATGCCGGCCGTGCGTTGGTGGTGGCCATCAACAAGTGGGATGGCCTGACCGACTATCAGCGCGAGCAGGCTGAAGCGCTGGTGTCGCGCAAGCTCGGTTTCGTGCCGTGGGCGGAAGTGGTGCGCATCTCGGCCAAGCATGGTTCGGGCCTGCGCGAGCTGTTCCGCTGCATCCACGCCGCGCATGCCTCGGCGACGCATGAGTTCAGCACCAGCGAGGTCAACAAGGCGCTGGAAGTGGCGTACGAGACCAACCCGCCGCCGGCGATCCGTGGTCACGTCTCCAAGCTGCGTTACGTGCATCCGGGCGGCTCCAACCCGCCGACCTTCATCGTGCACGGCACGCGCCTGAAGGACCTGCCGGAGTCGTACAAGCGCTACCTGGAGAACTTCTTCCGCAAGCGCTTCAAGCTGGTCGGTACCCCGGTGCAGTTCATCTTCCGCGAGGGCGTGAACCCCTACGAGGGCAAGAAGAACGTACTCACCGAGCGTCAGATCAAGCGCAAACGCCGCCTGATCAAGCACGTCAAGGGCAAGTGATCCACGAAGAGCCGGCGAAAGCCGGCTCTTTTCGTTGCGGTGCTGCCGGCTGCCGCGCACGCGCCACGGTAGTGCCGGCCGCTGGCCGGCAAATGCGCCAAACCCACCGCGTACGCGCCGGTGCGCGATAATCCCGGCATGAGCACGATCCCCGAACTCACCCCCGCCCAGGCCCGCGAGCGCGTCGCCCGTGGCGCGTTGCTCATCGACGTGCGCGAGGCGCACGAGCGCGCGGTCGGCATGGCCGAGGGCGCGCTGGGCATCGCCAAGGGTGAGCTGCTGGCATCGCCCTCGACGCACCTGCCCACCATTGATCGCGAGGTCGTGTTGATCTGCCAGAGCGGCCGGCGATCGCTGGACGCGGCAAGCGCGCTGGCCGATCTGGGCTACACGGGTCTGGCGTCCGTGGGCGGTGGTACCAACGCCTGGCGTGCCGACGGACTGCCCCTGGTGCAGCCGCTGCAGACCGACCCCGAGCGCGACTTCAACGCCCGCTACGCGCGCCACCTGCTGCTGCCGCAGGTGGGCGTGACCGGTCAGCAGACACTGCTGGCGTCGCGCGTGCTGGTGCTCGGTGCCGGTGGACTGGGGGCCCCCGCGGCCTTCTATCTGGCGGCGGCCGGGGTAGGGCACCTGCGTATCGCCGATGACGATGTGGTCGAGCGCAGCAACCTGCAGCGCCAGATCCTGCACACCGACGCCAGCGTCGGCATGCCCAAGGTGCTGTCGGCACGCGACCGCCTGCTGGCGCTCAATCCGCACCTGGATGTGGAGGCCGTGCAGGTGCGTGTCAGTGCCGACAACGTCGATGCACTGCTGGACGGGGTGGACGTGGTGCTGGACGGCTCGGACAACTTTCCGCTGCGCTACCTGCTCAACGATGCCTGCCTCCAGCACCGCATTCCGCTGGTGTATGGCGCGGTCGAGCGGTTCACGGGCCAGGTCAGCGTGTTCGATGCCGGCCGCCAGCGTGGCCAGGCCCCGTGCTACCGCTGCCTGTTCCCGGAGCCGCCGCCGCCGGAATTCGCGCCCAACTGTTCTGAAGCCGGCGTGCTGGGCGTGCTGCCGGGAATGGTCGGGCTGCTGCAGGCCACCGAGGTGCTCAAGCTGCTGCTGGGCATGGGCGAGCCGTTGGTCGGACGGCTGCTGAGTTTCGATGCACTGGGCATGCGTTTTCGTGAGACCCGCCTGCGCCCCGATCCGGCCTGTCCGCTGTGCGCGCCGGGGAAGGCGTTCCCGGGCTACATCGATTACGCGGCGTTCTGCAGCGGGCCGTAACGCCGAACGCCCTAAGTCGACCGCGTAGAGCCGGGCTCTGCCCGGCCGTTGCGCACATGGCCCCGCCGCGTAGCGCCGGGCTCTGCCCGGCTGCATTTCGCAGGTTGCCGGCCACCCGGGCAGAGCCCGGCGCTACGTGATTTCAGGACGATCCTCGTCGCCACCCGGCACATCGTTCTGTTTTCGGCACAATCATGCGCAACATGGATGCTATTGCCGCTCGGCGCTTTGCCCTATCGTTGAGTCCTCTATGTAGTCCGGGGAAACAACCGCATGGCGGTCGAAGCAGGTGCCAGTGAGCTGGTGAAAGTCGTGGCGCTGCTGGGTGCGGCGGTGGTGATGGTGCCGCTGTTCCGACGGCTGGGGTTGGGCTCGGTGCTGGGCTATTTCGCCGCCGGCCTGGCCATCGGCCCATTCGGCTTTGGCTGGTTCTCCGACCCGCAGGCGATCCTGCACACTGCCGAACTTGGCGTGGTGATGTTCCTGTTCGTGATCGGGCTGGAAATGCGGCCCTCGCACCTGTGGGGCCTGCGCAACGAGATCTTCGGCCTCGGCACGCTGCAGATCGTGGTCTGCGGCGCGGTGCTGACCGGTGTATGCATGCTGTTCGGGTTCCCGGTCAACGTGGCCTTCATCGGTGCCTTCGGCTTCGTACTCACGTCCACCGCGGTGGTGATGCAGCTGCTGGCCGAGCGCGGCGACATTGCGTTGCCGTCCGGGCAGAAGATCGTTTCGATCCTGCTGTTTGAAGACCTGCTGATCGTGCCGCTGCTGGCCGTGGTGGCCTTCATGGCTCCCGTGCAGGCCGATGCCGGGGCCAGCTCGCGCTGGCTCAGCGTAGGCATCGGTGCCGGCGCCATCGTCGGCCTGGTCCTGGTGGGCCGGTTCCTGCTCAACCCGTTGTTCCGCATCCTGGCCGCGGCCAAGGCGCGCGAAGTGATGACCGCCGCCGCACTGCTGGTGGTGCTGGGCGCGGCGCTGCTGATGCAGCTGGGTGGGCTGTCGATGGCGATGGGCGCCTTCCTGGCCGGCGTGCTGCTCAGCGAATCCACCTTCCGCCATCAGATCGAAGCGGACATCGAGCCGTTCCGCGGCATCCTGCTGGGGCTGTTCTTCCTCAGCGTGGGCATGGCGCTGGACCTCACCGTGGTGGCCAACAACTGGCCGTTGATCGTCTCGGGCGTGTTCGCGCTGATGCTCGCCAAGGGCGTGTGCATCTACATCGTGGCGCGCATCATGGGCAGCGACCACCGCCAGGCGCTCGACCGCGGCGTGGTGATGGCCCAGGGCGGCGAGTTCGCATTCGTGCTGTTTTCCGCGGCCGCAGCGGCCGGTGTGATCGGGGTGGAGGTCAACGCCAACCTGACCGCGATCGTGGTCCTGTCGATGGCACTCACGCCGCTGTTCGTGCTGCTGCACGACAAGCTGATGCCCGACCGCGAAGTGTCGCTGGATGGCGTTGAAGAAGCCGACGGCCTGTCCGGCAGCGTGTTGATGATCGGCTTCGGTCGCTTCGGCCAGGTGGCCAGCCAGTCGCTGCTGGCACGCGACGTGGACGTGACCATCATCGACAACGACGTGGACATGATCCACAACGCCGAGCGCTTCGGGTTCAAGATCTACTACGGCGATGGCACCCGCCTGGACGTGCTGCACGCTTCCGGTGCCGGCTCGGCGCGGGCCATTGCGGTGTGCGTCAACAATGCGCAGGACGCCGACCGCATCGTGGAACTGGTCACCCACCAGTTCCCGCAGGCCAAGCTGCTGGTGCGCTCGTTCGACCGCGAGCATTCGCTGCGGCTGATCCATGCCGGCGTGGATTACCAGATTCGCGAGACCTTCGAATCGGCGTTGCAGTTCGGCCAGGTCGCCTTGATGGAACTGGGCGCCGACCAGGACGATGCGCGCGAGATCGCCGAGCAGATCCGCGAGCGCGACGCCGAGCGCTTCGAGCTGGAAATGGCCGGCGGCAGCCTGCGCGCCGGGGCGCACATGGTGTTCGGTACGGCGCTGCCGGGCGTGCCCACGCCCACGC
>NZ_QAIW01000347.1:0-1174 GCF_003061285.1 Stenotrophomonas sp. HMWF003
CCTGGCCACCCTGCTGCCGGGCGTGGCGGTACAGGCGTCCGGTGGCGTGCGCAGCGCTGCCGACGTGGCCGAGGCCAAGGCGGTGGGCTGTGGCGGCGCAATCCTGGGCAAGGCGCTGCTGGAAGGCCGCATGACCCTGGCGGAGGCGCTGGCATGCTGAGCCGCCGGCTGATTCCCTGCCTGGACGTGCGCGATGGCCGCGTGGTCAAGGGCGTGCGCTTCCGCGACCACGTCGACATGGGCGACATCGTCGAGCTGGCGCTGCGGTACCGCGACCAGGGCGCCGACGAGCTGGTGTTCTACGACATCGGCGCCAGCCCCGAGGGCCGTGCGGTGGACGTGGGCTGGATCGAGCGCATCGCGCGCCTGATCGACATTCCGTTCTGCGTGGCCGGCGGCATTTCCGACGTGGAGACCGCCCGCCGCGTGCTGTATGCCGGGGCCGACAAGATTTCGATCAACTCTCCGGCGCTGGGGCGCCCGGCGCTGATCGAGGAACTGGCCGACGCGTTCGGCGTGCAGTGCGTGGTGGTCGGCGTCGATTCGGTACGCGAGGCCGACGGCGAATGGCGGGTGCGGCGCTTCAGCGGCGACCCGGACAAGACCCAGGCCGTGCCGGTGCGCACGCTGGACTGGCTGGTCGAGGCACAGCGCCGCGGCGCCGGCGAGATCGTGCTGAACTGCATGGACAGCGACGGTGTGCGCCGGGGCTACGACGTGGCCCAGCTGCGCCAGGCGCGCGCGCTGTGCCACGTGCCGCTGATCGCCTCCGGCGGTGCCGGTGAGATGCAGCACTTCGCCGACGTGTTCGACCAGGCCGATGTCGACGGTGCCTTGGCCGCCAGCGTTTTCCACAGTGGCGCCATTGCCATTCCCGCGCTCAAGCAGTTCCTGCGCGAGCAGCAGATCGAGGTTCGAGATGTCTATTGAAGTACTGCCGTCGCGCGAGGCGCTGGACGGGCTGGAGTGGAACAAGGGCGACGGCCTGCTGCCGGTGATCGTGCAGGACGCCGACAGCCTGGCCGTATTGATGCTCGGCTACGCCAACGCCGAATCGCTGGAGCTGACCCTGGCCACCGGCCATATGACCTTCTACAGCCGCAGCAAGCAGCGCCTGTGGACCAAGGGCGAGTCGTCGGGCAACG
Organism: Stenotrophomonas sp. HMWF003; assembly: GCF_003061285.1. NCBI lineage: Bacteria > Pseudomonadati > Pseudomonadota > Gammaproteobacteria > Lysobacterales > Lysobacteraceae > Stenotrophomonas > Stenotrophomonas sp. HMWF003. The sequence continues at coordinate 1,146 of NZ_QAIW01000347.1, forward strand.
TGCTGGCGGTGGTGGCGGTGCGCGTGGAC
>NZ_QAIW01000347.1:1206-3608 GCF_003061285.1 Stenotrophomonas sp. HMWF003
ATGCGTTCGTGCGCCAGCGCGAGCAGCAGCGCCCGGCGGGCAGCTACACCACGTCGCTGTTCGACGGCGAGATCCGCCGCATCGCGCAGAAGGTGGGCGAGGAGGGCGTGGAAGCCGCGCTGGCCGGGGTGGCGCAGGACGATGCAGCGCTGCTGGGCGAATCGGCCGACCTGCTGTTCCACCTGATCGTGCTGCTGCGTGCGCGCGGCTTGTCGCTGGCCGATGCGGTGGCCGTGCTGGTGGCGCGCCACGCAGGGTGAGCGCATGAATCGCGTTTAACGTCGGTGAAACGCGGCACAAGCGATGATGTGCCGCTTTACAATCACCCACCCCGAACGGACCGTCCCGATGACCCGCACTGCTGCCTGGCTGGCTTGCCTGCTGTTGACTACCGCACCCGCCCTGGCCGCCGAGGTGAACGTGACCGGCAAGGTCTACCAGGAACGCGACGGCAAGCCCGGGCGCGGACCGACCGACCCGGGCATGGCCGGGGTGCAGGTGTCCAACGGCGAGGTGATCGTGCGTACCGCCGCCGACGGCAGTTACAGCCTGCCGGTGCGCGATGGGCAGACCGTGTTCGTGATCAAGCCGGACGAATACCGCTTCCCGGCCGCCAGCAACGGGCTGCCCTCGTACTGGCGCCACTACGCGCCGCAGGGCTCGCCACGGCTGAAGTACGACGGCATCCGCGCCACCGGCAGCAACGTGCGCAACTGGGACTTCGCGCTGGAACCGGCCAAGGGCAGCGATGCCGCCCGCGCCGGGTTCGAGATGCTGGTCTTCACCGATTCGCAGACCGCCAGCCGCCAGGACATCGATTACTACCAGCGCGCCATCGTCGAACCCATCATCGGCAAGCATCCGGCACGGCTGGGCACCACCCTGGGCGATATCGTCAACGACGACCTGGACCTGTACCCGACCATCAACAAGGCCACCGCGCTGCTGCAGGTGCCGTGGTTCCACGTGCCGGGCAACCATGATCTGGACGTCGACGCCGGCGATGACCGCCACTCGCTGGACAGCTGGCGCGCGGTGTACGGGCCCGATACCTACGCGGTGGAAGAGGGCGGCGCCAGCTTCGTGTTCCTCGACGACGTGGTCTACGACCCGGCGGCCAAGCCGACCTACGTGGGCGGGCTGCGCCCGGACCAGTTCACCTTCCTGGGCAACTACCTGAAGGGCCTGCCGCGCGACCGCCTGGTGGTGCTGGGCATGCACATCCCGCTGTTCGATGCCGCGCCCGGCCGCGAGACCTTCCGCCACGCCGACCGCGCGCGCCTGTTCGCGCTGCTCAAGGATTTCCCCAACGTGCTGGTGCTCAGCGGCCACAGCCACACCCAGCAGCACTACTACCATGGCGCCGCCGAGGGCTGGCAGGGCAGCAAGCCGCTGCACGAGTACAACGTGGGCGCCGCCTGTGGCGCGTTCTGGTCGGGCGTGAAGGACAGCAGCGGCATTCCCGATGCCACCATGAGCGACGGCACGCCGAACGGCTACGCGGTGTTGTCGGTCAAGCCCGGCGGCGACTACGGCCTGCGCTATTACGTGGCGCGCGCGCCGGACGACTACCAGATTGCCCTGCATGCGCCCAAGGTGCTGCGCAAGGATGCCTACCCGGCGTGGGGTGTGTACGCCAATGTGTTCATGGGCCAGGCCGATACGCTGGTGGAGTACCGCGTGGACAGTGGTGCCTGGCAGAGCATGAAGCGGGTGGAGCAGCCCGATCCGCGCCTGCTGGTGGAGAACGTGGCCGACGACCAGGCCGAGCGCCTGCGCGGTTTCGATCGCTCTCCTGAAGCGACGCCGTCGCCGCACCTGTGGCGCGGCGCGCTGCCCACCAACCTGACGGCCGGCGAGCACAAGGTGGAAGTGCGCGCGGTCCACGCCGACGGCCCTACCGCCTCGGCCAGCACCAGCTACCGGCTGCAGGTCGGCAAGCCTTGATGAGGCGCCTGCCGCGCACCGTGCAGCCGCTACATACGCTGCTGTACGGCGCTACGTGCTTTGCAAACCCCGGGCGATCGCCGAAAATCGCACCGGGTTATTCGACCCCAGCCAAGGCCTGCGAGTGAGCGTTGCGGTACCGTTTCCGGAGCATCCTCCGGCCCCGTCCGATGTGTCCCTGCTGACACCCGGTCGGGCATCGTCTGTCGAAACGCTGCTTGTCGCCGACGTCGGGGGTACGTTCGCGCGCCTGGCCGTGGCCGAACTGCGTGCCGGTCAGCCGCCACAGCTGGTTGGCCTGCGCCGTTACAGCTGCGCCGCGTTTGCCAGCCTTGCCGCGATCCTGGCCGATTTCATCGCCAGCGCCGGGCAGCCACTGGACAGCGCCGTGGTGGCGATCGCCGGGCTGCTGGAAGGCGACCACCTGGTCAACACCAACCTGCCATGGCCGGTGT
>NZ_QAIW01000348.1:0-1487 GCF_003061285.1 Stenotrophomonas sp. HMWF003
CACCCACCCCAGCCCAGCTTGGTAGTCAAAGGCAGCCGTCGCTCTTCGCCGTTGGACTGGGAGTATCAAACCTGACTACGTGCTGTAAACGGTGTATCAGCGGGTGTAACACAGGTGATACACCCGGCAAAAACCGAGCAACGGCGGGCTTGTAGGGCGCGTGATGGCCGTGTTCAGCAGATGTTATGTCCAACGAATCTGTAACAACGCTGTTGCGGCGTTACACCGTTAGCGGCAGCGAAAGCCCGTATTTGCTGGCGCGCGGAGTTGGCACGAATGCTGCGTTACCCCTCGGCATGTTTCGAGGAGGGCGCCATGGACAGCGTTGCCGCACACCGCACCACCACCGCCGGGCTCTGGCTGCTGGCCACCGCGCTGGCCCTGCCGATGGCTGCACAGGCCTCCGGCGCGCGCCAGGGCGTCAAGGCGCAGCCCGGTGAAATCGTCCTCCTGCGCGATGTCTCCGCCCGGCCCGCGTACCGGCCCGCGCCTCCCGGCATGGCCCTCATCGCCGACCCCTCGCCCAAGCGCGAAGTGAACCAGGCCCTGGGCACCGCTACCGGCATGGACGAACTCAGCGACGACGACTATGCCTCGCTGGGCTCCAACACCGGCGCCGGCGTCACCCATACCCAGACCACCATTGAACGCGTCACCGGCACCAACGTCACCTCCACCCTGGGCAAAGTGACCGACAGCGGCGTGCTCTCCGGCGGCCAGCTCAGCAACGCCATCGGCGGCCCCATGGGCGCCGTCACCGGTGCCACCCGCGGCATCGGCGACCAGGTGCGCGGCGCGCTCGCGCAGTTCCCGCTGGGCCAACCTGCGGGCGGGCCCGGCAAATGAACCGCCTGCATCGCACCCTGTTGCTGGCCACCGTCATCGCATCACCGCTGCCGCTCCACGCGCAGCAGGCCGATGACTATGCCGCCATGCTGTCCTACCTCAACACCAGCCGCATCGACGGCCGCGCGCTGTCCGGCGCCGACGGTGCCATCACCGTCAACCTGACCGCCGGCGACCTCAACCAGCAGGCCAACCTGCTCGGCATCGCCAACGGCTCCAACGCACACATTGCCATCAGCGCCCGCCAGCAACACAGCGCCAACCAGGTGCTCGGCGACGGCCCGATGGACGCCAGCGCCAGCATCGGCGGACAGGCACTCAGCGGCGCCCGCGGCGTCGCCATGATCAACCAGGCCAGCGGGACCGGCAACGCGACCATCAACGTCGTCACTGCCACGCTGGCGCAACAGGGCATACGCGAGTCGAACGACGAGGCCCTGGCCTCATCGGGGGCGCTCGTGTCAGCAGGGGGGCAGGCGGCCGCTACTCGCGGCCGGCCGGCCGGAACCCGCAGCGTGGCGGTGGAAGCCACCGCGCTGCAGGGCTTCGACGGCGTCCTGCAACTCAATCAGATCGCGGGATCCGGCAACGCCACCGCCAATCAACTGAGCATCTCGGTGCAGTCCACCCCGTGAGTAGTC
>NZ_QAIW01000348.1:1497-4596 GCF_003061285.1 Stenotrophomonas sp. HMWF003
GCTGGCCATCGCCGCCGCGTCTGCATCCGCCGGCGCCAACGGCTGGGGCAACGACCGCGACAACCAGAACCAGAACGCGAACATCAACCACCTCCACAACGTGGTTGAAACGCGCACCAACACCAACACCGATACCAACACCGAAACCAATACGCTCACCGACTCGCGTACCTGGAACCGGACCCGCAACACCACCACCAACAGCAATTCCACCAGCAACAGCACCGTCAACAGCGACGTCACCCGCAACCGCACCGTGACGGTGAACGAGAACAGCAACATCCAGGCCGACGAGCGCAAGGAAAAGAACAACCACGGCGTCGACGTGAACCTGGAAAAGGACCTGCGCCTGAGCTCGGACATCAACTTCTCGGGTGATCCGGAAATCACCGGTGAGCTGGAAGTGAACTCGGCCGCGATCGCCGTGATCGACAACCGCCAGTCGATCACCAGCAACCAGGCGTCCAACTCGCTGCTGGAAAACAATGCGTCCATCAGTGAAAACGTCGGCCAGGATGCCTCCGGCAACCTCGGCTTCAACGTCGCCGCCGGTGACAACAACGCCCAGGACAACGCCGCCTCGCTGTCTGCGGCCGATGCCTCCTTCACCTTCGGCATGTCCGATGCGGAAGTGTTCGTGAACCAGTACGGCGCGGGCAACCTCACCGTCAACGAAGGCGTGGTCAACAACTCCAGCCTCAGCGGCAATGCCTTCCGCGATGCCAGCGGCAACATTGGCGTGAACAGCGCAGCGGGCAACAACAACGAGCAGAAGAACGCGCTCGCCGCCTCGGTGTCCACCGCGCGCATGGCGCAGTCGAGCATCAGCTCCAACCAGGTCTCCACCGGCAATGCCGTGAGCAACGAAGGCTATACGCGCGCCATGTCCGATACCACCGAAGTGACCATGCGTGGTCGCGTCGCCGGCGGTACGTTGGCCATCGGTGGCGGTGTCTACGAAGGCCGTGGCAACGCCTACCAGAAGGACAACTACTACCTGGATTCGTGGAGCGGTGAACTGCCGCATCCGGGCGGCAACAGCACCGGCCATCTCGACATGGACAGCGAGATCCAGAACGCGACCGCCAACCCGTATACGGACGGCGTGGGCGGCATCGCCTTCGACACCGACGAAGAAGGCCGGTTGGGCTTCATCGAAGTCGGGGCCGCGGACCTGTATGCCAGCCTCAGCGGCACCGTGCGCACCACCCGTTGGGTGAACGTCAATGCCGAGAACAACGCGTCGCTGTCCGGTGATGCGTTCCGCGGCGCCACCGGCAACATCGGCGTGAACGTCGCCTCCGGCTCGGGCAACCTGCAGGCCAACAGCCTGGCCCTGGCCGTTGCGCAGCCGGCCACCGGCGGTGGTGGCGGCGGCACCGGCGAGTAAGTCTGTCCGCTTTCGCAAGCAGTACGCGTTGAGCGCAACAAACCCGGCCATCCGCCAATGGCCGGGCTCCCGGGGGCCCCTGTCCCATTCTCCCCCTTTGGGGCAGGGGCTCCTTCCTTATCCGGAGCCACGCCAATGTTCAAGCACGCGCTGTACGGGTCGTTGTTGCTGCTGATGCTGCCGTTCGGCGCCGCGCGCGCCGGCGATGTCGGTTTCAGTGGCGTGCTGCCCAACGGTGCGGTGCTGACCCAGCGTGTGGAAAGCATGCAGGAACGGCGCTTCCGCAACGTGGTGCGGCAACACACCGATTACAGCTGTGGCGCGGCGGCCCTGGCTACGATCCTGCGGTACGCCTACCACCTGGAGGCGGACGAAGGGACGGTGATCGAAGGCATGATGGGGGTCTCGGACCCGCAACTGGTCCACCAGCGGGGGTTCTCGCTGCTGGACATCAAACGTTACGTTGAATCGATGGGCATGCGCGGACGCGGCTACCGCGTCAACGAAGAGCGCCTGCGCTCACTGCGCGTGCCCGGTCTGGTGTTGATGGATGTGCGGGGCTTCCGCCATTTCGTGGTCCTCAAGCAGGTCCGCGACGACGTGGTGGACGTGGCCGACCCGATCCTGGGCAACCGCAGCATTCCCGTCAGCGAATTTCTGCAGGCGTGGCCGTCGCGCGCCGTGTTCATCGTGATCGGCACTGACTTCGATCGCAACACGGTGCTGCTGCAGCCCGGCGAGCGGCCCAGTGCGCGCTCGCTGTATGCCCGGCAGGGGCCGATCACCGACGCGGAGTTGGTGGATTTCGGCTTCACCCATGCCGATCTGTTCTAGGAGGCACCATGAATATCGCACGCTGGACGCACGGTGTACTGCTCTTGGCCCTGCTGGGGGCCCTGCCGGCACATGCCGATGAAGGACGGCCCGGCAAGGGCCTCAGTGAAATTCCCGATCCCGAGCTGAACCTGATGCGCGGCCGCTACACGGTCAATGGCAGCAGCGTGGCGTGGTTCGGGGTCACCATGATCAGCCAATGGACCAGCGGCAACCAGGCGGCCACCAGCGCGCTCACCCTGGGCATGGATTTCCGGGCCGGGGGGGCGCCGAAAGTGAGCTTCACCCCGTCGGTCACGGTCACCGCCGCCGATGCGCCGCTGCCGGTGTCCACCGGCCGCAGCATCGACGCCAGTGGCCTGCAGAACGTGGCCGGGTTGACCCAGAGCATCCAGGTTGCCGGTGACGGCAACGTGGCCGGCAACACCACCCACCTCAACGTGCGCGAGGGCGATGCGCCCGCGCCGGCAGCGCAGGGCCAGCAGCTGGCCAGCGTGCAGCAGGGCGGGGTCAGCGCGGTGGCGCAGCTGGACGGCAACAACGCCAAGGTGCAGCTGCAGATCGAAGGTGTCGGCGCGGTACAGCAGTGGATCCGCAGCGGCAGTGTCGGGCAGAGCATCGCCCTGGGCAGCGACGGACAGACCGTGAGCAATCGCATGCAGATCGATCTTGTCCGGCAATCCCTCGCCAGCAACGTCCCGCTCAGCCAGAACGTGGCCCAGGCGATGACGCTGGTACGGGGTGTCGGCATGGGTCCCGGCCAGTAGTCCCCATGGCCGGGCAGGGGGAGTGACAACACAACGTGGGCCAAGGCAATGCACACCTCGACACGAGTAACACCGCTGGCGCTGGCGGCGCTGGCACTGATGGCTGCG
>NZ_QAIW01000349.1:0-1094 GCF_003061285.1 Stenotrophomonas sp. HMWF003
CACCGAGCACGACGCGATGATGGCGTTGATCCGCAAGAAGCTGCGCAGCGATTTCAACTTCCCGAAGAACGCGTCGCGCTACTTCGGCGTGCCGGCGGTGTACTCGCTGGAGAACGTGAAGTACCCGCAGGCCGACGGCACGGTATGCGGCATCCGCCCGAACCTGGGCGCGGACGCGGCACTGAAGCTGGACTGCGGCGCCGGCCTGGGCGCGGCCACCCACATCACCGGCGCCTTCGCCTTCGCCGCCGTAGGCAAGGCGCTGGAAATGCTCATGAAGCCCAAGAAGAGCGCCACCCCCGCGTAGCGCTGAGCGCCGGTCAGCTGCGGGGACACCCGGAACTGCCGCACACGCGGTAGAGCTGACCGTTGGTCAGCGGTGGCGGGTAGAGCTGACCATTCCTGGTAGAGCTGACCGTTGGTCAGCTGCGACGGGTAGAGCTGACCATTCCCGGTAGAGCTGACCGTTGGTCAGCTGCCGGGAAACCCGGCACCGCGCACCCCGGGGTTGGGTTGCCGAGTGTGAGCGGCCGGTTTCCTGGACGCTGACCAACGGTCGACACCACCAACAGCAGCCGACCAACGGTCGGCTCTACCGCGTGGGGAGGGTCGGTGTGCGTGTGTCGTCATGGCAGGCCGAACAGCCGCTTCGCATTCGCCGTGGTCTGCGCGGCAATGTCCTCGGCCGGCTGCCCGCGCAGCCGCGCCACCGTCTCCAGGATCACCGGCAGGCGTGCCGGTTCGTTGCGCTCGCCGCGGATGCCCGCGTCGGGCTGGTCGGGCGCGTCGGTCTCCAGCAGCAACTGCTCCAGCGGCATCGCTGCCACCAGCCGCTGCAGGCGCTGGGCGCGGTCGTAGGTCAGCGGGCCGCCCAGGCCCAGCAGGAACCCCAGCTTGTGCAGCTGCGCGGCCTGTTCGGGGCTGCCCGGGAAGCTGTGCACCACGCCGCGCAGGCCGCCCACCTGTTTGATCGCGGCAATCACCGCATCCACCGCGCGACGGGCATGCACGATCACCGGCAGGTCGAACTCACGCGCCATCCGCAGCTGCCCCATGAAGTACTGCTGCTGCAGCTCCGCGTCCAGCCCCGCCAC
>NZ_QAIW01000349.1:1127-1896 GCF_003061285.1 Stenotrophomonas sp. HMWF003
CCAGCCGCGCAGGTCGTCCAGATGCTCAGGCCGGTGCGCATCCAGGAACATCGGGTGCAGCCCGTAGGCCGGGTACAGGCCGTCGGCCATCCGGCAGGTCTCACGCAGCGTGGGCCAGCTGGCCGCAGTGACCGCGGGCACCACCTGCACCTGCACGCCCGCGGCGCGGGCGCGCGCGATCACGTCGGAACGATCGGCATCGAACTCGCTCGCATCCAGGTGGCAGTGGCTGTCGACCAGGGTCACGCGCGGCGTTTGCCTGGCAGCACCGGCGGCAGTGCTGCGCTTCGGTTCTTCCAGTTGGCCAGCAGCAGCGTGCCCAGGCCCAGCAGGATCTCGTCCACGAACGGCACCGGGTCCGGAATGAACAGCGTCAGCGCGAACAGACCGGCGGTGAGCTTGAACAGGGTGGGGTAGCGCAGCCGGCGTGCCCATTCCAGCACCGGCAGCAACAGCGGATTGGCCATGACGCGCTCCTCGACAGAAGCTGTAAACGCTATCACGGCCTGCAATGACACAGAACCTGAATGGGTAAGGGGAGCGTGCACGCCGTGTGGAGATTCCGTTCAGGCACCGCATGCTGGAATCCCGCTCAAGAACGTTGCGGATCGTCCGCAGGGAGCCGGTTATGAAAAGTACTACTACCACTGCTTTGGTCGCCGCTGGCGCGCTGCTTGTCGGCGGTATCGCCACTGCTGCTTTCATGAAGAGTGGCTCGTCCGCCGCCGATCCGGTAGCCGCGACGCAGACCCGGCCGACCCTGGACACC
>NZ_QAIW01000349.1:1907-10879 GCF_003061285.1 Stenotrophomonas sp. HMWF003
CCGGCAAGCTGGAGTACGCCGACATCGTCAAGGTGGATCCGCTGACGAAGAAAGAGAAGGCCTACGCCACCGTGATCGGCACCGAGCCGGTACGCCAGACCTCCACCACCCAGACCCCGCATGAAGTCTGCCAGGACGTCGTGGTGCAGGAGCGCCTGCCCGAGCGCGACGGCAACGTCGGCGGCACCGTCGCCGGTGCGGTCATCGGCGGCCTGCTGGGCAACCAGGTGGGCGGCGGCAACGGCAAGAAGGCAGCGACCGCCGCCGGTGCCGTGGCGGGCGGCCTGATCGGCAACCAGGTGGACAAGCGCCACGTGGGTGGCCGCGTGGTCAACCGCACCGAGCGCCAGTGCCACACCGAAACGGCGACCTCCGAGTCGACCAAGGTCACCGGCTACAACGTCACCTACCGCAACGAAGATGGCACCACCGGCACCATGCGCATGGCCAGCAAGCCGGGCAACCGCATCCCGATGGGCACCAGCAACGCGGTCACCGGGTACAACGTGACCTACCGCTACGATGGCGTGGAAAAGACCGTGAAGATGGACAACAAGCCGAGCAGCGACCGCCTGCCGGTCATCGACGGCCAGCTGGTGACCCAGACCGCCGCGCTGGATTCGAACAAGCAGTAACTCCGCGCGGATGGATCGTGCGAGCAACAGGCCGGCGTCGTCCGGCCTGTTGCGTTTTGCGGGGCCCGCCACAGCGCGCAGCCCGGCCTTCTGCGATGATTTCTGCCTGTTTTCCGACGGCCATCGCCATGAGCATCTTCGACCTGCAGCTGGAAACCGACCGCCTGATCCTGCGCCCACCCCGCGCGGAGGATTTCGACGCGTTCCTGCGGTTCTGTTCCGACCCGGAGGTCATGCAGCACCTGGGCGGCGTGCAGGCCCCGTCGCAGGCGTGGCGCAGTTTCAGCTGCCTGGCCGGCAGCTGGCACCTGTACGGTTTTTCGATGTTCTCGGTGATCGAAAAAAGCAGTGGCGACTGGGTCGGGCGGATGGGCCCGTGGCAGCCGCTGGACTGGCCCGGCACCGAAGTGGGCTGGAGCATCCGCCGCGAAAGCTGGGGCAAGGGCTATGCGCCGGAAGCAGCGGTGGCCAGCATCGACTGGGCATTCGACACGCTGGGCTGGGAGGAGGTGATCCACACCATCGACGCGGCCAACGAGAACTCCAAGGTCGTGGCGCGCAAGCTGGGCAGCACGCTGCTGCGCATGGGCGAATTGCCGCCGCCGCATGACGGCAAGCCGATCGAGATCTGGGGCCAGTCGCGCGACCAATGGCAGCACCGCCGCCGCACGTGATCGCCCATGCTGCACCCGCGCTTGGCAACCTGCGCAGGTTGCGGCCATGCTCCCGGCGTGGCCGCCTGGGCCGCGCGTCACGGAGGCTGATGGATGTTTGCCGTGGTTCCCGATCCGATTCCCGCACGCATGAAGGCCCTCAACCGGGCCGAGGTCTGCGACACCAACTTCACTGAATTCGTGCAGCAGTGGCGGGGCGATCCCGCACCGCGTCCGGCCGCTGACGTGCCGATCCTGCCCGGCAGCACGCTCGACGCGGCCGGGTTCGATGCGCTGCTGGAGTCGCAGCTGATCAGCCGCCACCTGGACCTGATGGCGCGGGTGCTGCGCGTTAAGAACAAGGTCTTCTACACCATCGGCTCGTCCGGTCACGAGGGCAACGCGCTGGTGGCGCGGCTGGCCCGGCACACCGATCCGGCGTTCCTGCATTACCGCTCCGGGGCGTTCATGGCCGAACGCTTCCGCCAGTTGCCCGGCATGGACCCGGTGCTCGACGCGGCGCTGTCGTTCGCCGCCAGCTGCGACGACCCGGCCAGCGGCGGCCGGCACAAGGTGTGGGGCAGCAAGCCGCTGTGGGTGCTGCCGCAGACCTCCACCATCGCCTCGCACCTGCCCAAGGCACTGGGCACGGCGCTGGCCATCGAAAGCGCGCGCCGCATCGGCCACGCACTGCCGATCCCCGACGACAGCGTGGTGATCTGCTCCTTCGGCGACGCCTCGTCCAACCACGCCAGCGCGCAGACCGCGTTCAACACGGCGGCCTGGGCGGCCTACCAGCGGCTGCCGGCACCGGTGCTGTTCGTGTGCGAAGACAACGGCATCGGCATTTCGGTGAAGACGCCCGACGGCTGGATCGCGCAGGCCTTCCGCCAGCGCCCCGGGCTGGACTATTTCTTTGCCGACGGCCTGGACCTGGCCACCGGCCACGGTCAGGTGCAACGCGCGCTCGAGCACTGCCGGCGCACCCGGCGGCCCACCTTCCTGCACCTGCGCACCACGCGGCTGATGGGCCACGCCGGCACCGATTTCGAGATCGAGTGGCGCCCCTTGCCGGAACTGTGCGCGGCCGAGGCAGCCGATCCATTGCTGCGCTCGGCGCAGATTGCGCTGGACTCGGGCTGGATGACGCCCGAACAGCTGCTGCAGCGCTACGAAGCGATGCGCGCACGCTGTTTCGCCGCGGCCGAAGAAGCCGACCGCCGGCCCAAGCTCGATGGCCTAGCGCAGATCATGGCACCGCTGGCCCCCTACTCGCCGGCGGCGGTGCAGGCCGAAGCCGCACGCGTGGCCGATCCGCAGGCGCGCGTGGCCGCCTTCGGCAGCGAGGCGCAGCTGCCCGAGCAGCTGCCGCCGCGGCACCTGGCCATCCAGATCAACCAGGGCCTGCACGAACTGATGGCCAAATACCCGTCCACGCTGCTGTTCGGCGAAGACGTGGCGCAGAAGGGCGGCGTGTACACGGTCAGCAAGGGCCTGCTCAAGGCCTTCGGGCCGCGCCGGGTGTTCAACACGCTGCTGGATGAAACCATGATCCTGGGCATGGCCCAGGGCCTGGCCAACCTGGGCATGCTGCCGATCCCGGAGATCCAGTACCTGGCCTACCTGCACAACGCCGCCGACCAGCTGCGCGGCGAGGCCTGTTCGCTGCAGTTCTTCTCCAACGACCAGTACCGCAACCCGATGCTGGTGCGCATTGCCGGGCTGGGTTACCAGAAGGGCTTCGGCGGGCACTTCCACAACGACAACTCGATCACCGCGCTGCGCGACATCCCCGGCCTGGTGGTGGGGTGCCCGTCGCGCGGCGACGATGCGGCGATGATGCTGCGCACGTTGGCGGCACTGGCCCAGGTGGACGGGCGCGTGTCGGTGTTCCTGGAGCCGATCGCGCTGTACATGACCAAGGACCTGCACGAGCCCGGCGATGGCCAGTGGCTGTTCCCGTACCCGCCGCCCGCACAGACCATGCGGCCGGGCGAGGGCCGGGTGTACGCGCCGGAGGCCAACGACCTGGTGATCTTCAGCTATGGCAACGGCGTGCCGATGAGCCTGCGCGCGGCGCGCACCATCCAGGCCGAGCTGGGCTGGCAGGTGCGGGTGGTGGACCTGCGCTGGCTGGTGCCGCTCAATGCCGGCTTCATCGCCGAACAGGCGGCCGACGCCCAGCGCGTGCTGGTGGTGGACGAAGGCCGGCACAGCGCCGGGGTGGGCGAGGGCGTCATCACCGCGCTGGTCGAGGCCGGACTGGGCCACCTGCCGCTGCAGCGGGTCTGTGGGGCCGATACCTACACCCCGCTGGCGGGGGCAGCAATGTGCGTGCTTCCAAGCGACAATGCGCTGGTAAGCGCCGCCCGGGTACTGGCGCAGGATCTCTGACGCATGTGTGGATTGGCAGGAATGCTGCTGCCGGCTCCGGTAGCGGAGCAGGCAGCACTGGAACGGTTGGCGCGCCGCATGGGCGACGCGCTGGTCCATCGTGGCCCGGACGACAGCGGGGTGTGGGCCGATGCCGGCCGCGGCATCGCGCTGGCGCACCGGCGGCTGAGCATCCTGGACCTGTCGCCGCTGGGCCACCAGCCGATGGCGTCCAACGACGGCCGCTACGTGCTGGCCTACAACGGCGAGGTGTACAACTTCGCCGCCCTGCGTGCCGAGCTGGAAGCGCTGGGCCACCGCTTCCGCGGCCATTCGGATACCGAAGTGCTGCTGGCCGCGTTCGTGGCCTGGGGGCTGGATGAAACCCTGCAGCGTGCCAACGGCATGTTCGCCATCGCGCTGTGGGACCACGCCGAGCAGTGCCTGTGGCTGGCCCGCGACCGGGTCGGCAAGAAGCCGCTGTACTACGGCTGGGCCGGCGATGCGCTGGTGTTCGGCTCGGAACTGAAGGCGCTGTGGCAGCACCCGGACTTCGACAACGACATCGACCGCGACGCGCTGACCCTGCTGCTGCGGCTGGACTACATTCCGGCCCCGCACTGCATCCACGAGCGCTGCTTCAAGCTGATGCCCGGCCGCGCGCTGCGGCTGGACGCGGCGGCGGTGGCGGCTGGTGCCGCGGCGCACCGCCCGGACCAGCAGCAGGTGCCGTTCTGGAATGCGCGCGAGCGCATGCAGCAGGCACTCGCGCAGCCGTTCCGCGGCAGCGACGACGAGGCCGAGGCGCAGCTGGACGCGGTGCTGCGCGATGCGGTGGCGCTGCGCATGGTGGCCGACGTGCCGGTGGGCGTGTTCCTGTCCGGTGGCACCGATTCGTCGGTGGTGGCCGCGTTGATGCAGGCGCAGTCGGCGTCGCCCATCCACAGTTTCAGCATTGGCTTCCAGGGCTCGGACCACGACGAAGCCCCGCTGGCCAAGGCGCTGGCGCAGCACCTGGGCACCGATCACACCGAGCTGTACGTCAGTGGCGCCGATGCCCTGGCGGTGGTGCCGCAGTTGCCGGCCATGTTCGACGAGCCGTTTGCCGATGCCTCGCAGGTGCCCACCGCGCTGGTGGCGAAGCTGGCGCGCGGCTCGGTCACGGTGGCGTTGTCGGGCGACGGCGGCGACGAGCTGTTCTTCGGCTACAGCCGGTACCAGCGCGCGCTGCGCAACTGGGCGATGCTGGGCAAGGTGCCGGCGCCGCTGCGGCGTTGGATGGCGACGCATTCGCAGACCCAGGGCGAGGCCTCGCGCACCGGTGGCCTGGCCGCGCTGCTGGCCGAGACCGGCGCACGCGGCATCGGCGATGTGTACCGCAACCGCATCTCGCGCTGGCGCGACCCGGTGGCGGCGGTGAAGGGGGCCACCGGCGCAGGCAGCTTCTACGACCTGGCCGACCCGCTGCACGGCGCCGGCTCGCCGGCCGACGCGATGATGCTGGCCGACTTCAACACCTACCTGCCCGATGACCTGCTGTGCAAGGTGGACCGCACCAGCATGGCGGTGAGCCTGGAGGCACGCGCCCCGCTGCTGGACTGGCGCGTGGCCGAGTTCGCCTGGTCGCTGCCGCTGGGCATGAAGCAGCGCGACGGGGTGAGCAAGTACCTGCTGAAACGGGTGCTGGGCCGTTACGTGCCGCAGGAGATGGTGCACCGGCCCAAGCGCGGCTTCGGCGCGCCGGTCAGCGCCTGGCTCAAGGGCGACCTGCGCGGCTGGGCCGATGCACTGCTGGACCCGGCCCGGCTGGCCGCCGAGGGCGTGTTCCACGTCGAGGCGGTGGTGCCGCTGTGGCAGCAGTTCCAGCAGGGCGAGCGCAAATGGCACACGCACCTGTGGAACGTATTGATGTTCCAGGCCTGGCAGGCGCATTGGCGCGACGTGCGCGCCACCGTCAAGCGCGGCTAGGTGCCGACCGCCGGTCGCACGCAGGCGCCATCAACCTGCGCATCCGACGAGGTAACGACCCCGCGCCCCGGGGTAGAGCCACCCCATGGGTGGCTGAAGTGCGGATGATGCAGGGCCCGGGGTAGAGCCACCCCATGGGTGGCTGACGCACCGATGATGCAGGCCCGGGGTAGAGCCACCCCATGGGTGGCTGACGCACCGATGATGCAGGCCCCGGGGTAGAGCCACCCCATGGGTGGCTGGACGTTCGGATGATGTGGGGTTGACGGGTAGCCACCCATGGGGTGGCTCTACCCCCCCCTTCACCGTGGCCGAAGGGGCGCCCGCCTAGGCTCGGGGTTTCCCCCAACGGAGACATCCCCATGGCCGAAGTGAAGATTGCGGTACTGGTTGGCAGCCTGCGCAAGGGCTCGCACAACAAGGCGCTGGCCCATGCGCTGGAGAAGCTGGCGGCCGGCAGGGCGCGTTTCGAGCATGTGGAGATCGGCGATCTGCCGCTCTACAACCAGGATTTCGACGCGGACTACCCGGCGCAGGGCGTGCGCCTGAAAAAGCAGATCCGTGACGCCGACGCGGTGCTGTTCGTCACCCCCGAATACAACCGGTCCATCCCCGGGGTGCTCAAGAACGCCATCGACCTGGGCTCGCGGCCCTATGGCGACAGCGCATTCGCCGGCAAGCCGGCAGCGGTGGTCGGGGCCTCGATCGGGGTGATCGGCACCGCGCTGGCCCAGCAGCACCTGCGCAACGTGCTGGCCTACCTGGACATGCCGGTCCTGGGCCAGCCGGAGGTGTTCCTGCACTTCAAGGAAGGCCTGATCGACGAAGCGGGCACCATCAGCAGCGAGGGCACGCGGACGTTCCTGCAGGGCTTCGTGGACAGATTCCTCGCCTGGATCGCCACCCACGGCGGTCAGCATTGAGCGGGGTGCATCTGCGATAATGCGGTGCGGCGCACGGCCCGGCGTCGTGCGCCACGCGCTGCCGCCGCAACCGGTCGGCAAGCGCCGTTATACCCAGCTCATCCACTGCTTATCCACAGGGTTGTGCGTGGTTGCGGCGCGCGCGCCGTGCCTACCATGCCCCACGCCCCGCACCGCAGGAAGTACGCCTTCACATGTCCGCCCGCTCTGGCTTCCGTTCCGACCGCAAAGACCGCGGTGACCGCTTCGACCGCGATGAATCGCGGATCGACCAGCTGCGCGTGCCGCCGCATTCGATCGAGGCCGAACAGGCGGTGCTGGGCGGGCTGATGCTGGCGCCGGAAAGCTACGACCGCATCAACGACCAGCTGACCGAAACCGACTTCTACCGTCGCGACCACCAGATGATCTACCGCGCGATCCGCGAGCTGTCCGAGCGCGACCGCCCGTTCGATGCGGTCACCCTGGGTGAGTGGTTCGAGTCGCAGGGCCGGATGGAGCTGGTGGGCGATGGTGCCTACCTGATCGAACTGGCCAGCACCACGCCGTCGGCGGCCAATATCGCCGCCTACGCTGAAATCGTGCGTGACAAGGCCGTGCTGCGCCAGCTGATCCAGGTGGGCACCGACATCGTCAACGACGGCTTCCAGCCCGAGGGCCGCGAGAGCAGCGAACTGCTGTCGGCGGCGGAAAAATCGGTGTTCGCCATCGCCGAGCAGGGCGCACGCGGTCGCACCGATTTCGTGGCGATGCCCGGCGCGCTGAAAGACGCGTTCGAAGAACTGCGCAACCGCTTCGAGAACGGCGGCAACATCACCGGCCTGCCGACCGGCTACGCCGACTTCGATGCGATGACCTCGGGCCTGCAGCCCACCGACCTGATCATCCTGGCCGCGCGCCCGGCGATGGGCAAGACCACGTTCGCACTGAACATCGCCGAGTACGCGGCGATCAAGTCGAAGAAGGGCGTGGCGGTGTTCTCGATGGAAATGTCGGCCTCGCAGCTGGCGATGCGCCTGATTTCCTCCAACGGCCGCATCAACGCCCAGCGCCTGCGTACCGGCCAGCTGGAAGACGAAGACTGGAGCCGGGTCACCGGCGCGATCCGGATGCTGAAGGAAACCAAGATCTTCATCGACGATACGCCGGGCGTGTCGCCGGAGATCCTGCGCTCCAAGTGCCGCCGCCTCAAGCGCGAGCACGACCTGGGCCTGATCGTCATCGACTACCTGCAGCTGATGAGCGTGCCGGGCAACAGCGAAAACCGCGCAACCGAAATTTCGGAAATCTCGCGTTCGTTGAAGGGCCTGGCCAAGGAACTCAACGTGCCGGTGATTGCGCTGTCCCAGCTCAACCGCTCACTGGAAACACGTACCGACAAGCGTCCGGTGATGGCCGACCTTCGCGAATCCGGCGCTATCGAGCAGGACGCGGACATGATCGTGTTCATTTACCGCGACGACTACTACAACAAGGAAAACTCGCCCGACAAGGGCCTGGCCGAGATCATCATCGGCAAGCACCGAGGCGGCCCGACCGGCTCGTGCAAACTCAAGTTCTTCGGTGAGTACACCCGCTTCGACAACCTGTCGCACGATTCGGTGGGTTCGTTCGAATGACCTGGGGCACACGACCAACGGTCGTGTGCTACCGGCGCTTGGCCCCGGTCCCGTAACGGCGTAGCGCCGACCGTTGGTCGGCTGCTCCTGCACCCAGCGATCCTGGCTGGTTCAGCCGGGCAACGCCCGGCCCCACCGCCGCGGCGGTCGCTCATCGGCGTATTCCCGGTTTTGTCGGCCGAGGTCGGCATTCGTCGCATTCCGCTTGCCGAGCGGGCGGTGCAACGGCACCGTGGGCCTGCGGGCATTGCCGCCCGGTGCCGGTGGAGACCGACGATGAAGACGCTGTTCGCGCTGGGGGTGTGGTGCCTGCTGTTCGTGCTGTGCTGGCCGCTGGCGATCCTGGCGTTGGTCGCCTGGCCGTTCGTGTGGCTGCTGAGCCTGCCGTTCCGCCTGGTCGGCATCACCTTCTCGGCCGTGTTCGCCTTCCTGCGCGCGCTGTTCATGCTGCCGGCACGGCTGCTGGGCGGCGGACCGGTGGCGGCATGAGCCGACTGTGCGCTGGACTGGTCGCGCTGTGGTTGGCGGCGCCTGCGTTCGCCGCCGAACCGCCCAAGGCATGGGTGGAGCGGCAGAATCCTGGTCCGGTGCGTGCCGAGCCTGCGGCTGGCAAGGACGCGCCGAAGCAACACTGCCGGGTGGTGAAGGAATGGAACGTGGGCGAGGTGGTCGCGCAGCATCGGGTCTGCGAGGACGCGCCGAAGGCGCCGGCTGCGGCGGTGCCGGAGAAGATCCCCACGCGCACGTGATGTCGGTTGGCGCGGCCGGTGGCCGGCTCCACGCAATGCCCACGAGCCGGCC
>NZ_QAIW01000349.1:10889-11969 GCF_003061285.1 Stenotrophomonas sp. HMWF003
GGAGCCGGCCAGCGGCCGGCACTACGCATTGCTTGGAGCCGGCCAGCGGCCGGCACTACCTGGCGTGTCGGTGCTGCGCCTAGACTGCTGTCTGCTTTCAGACAGGGAGGTGGTCATGACGCTGACTCAACAGGAATTCACCGCGCTCTGCGCATCGCATGGGTTCGGCGCGCATGCCGGCGTGTTGCTGCCGTGGCTGCGGCCGCGCGTGGGGTTCAGCCGCCGGGCGGAGGCGGATGCACCGATCGGCGCCTCGCGGATCGGCGGCGGGCCGGATGTGCCCGCCGGCTTTACATGGCCCACCCACAAGGGCAGGGCGCTGGACTTCCTGCTGCAGATCAACCTGGCCGACGTGCAGGGTCTGCAGTGCGGGCTGGATCTGCCCGCACAGGGCGTGCTGTCGTTCTTCTACGACACCGACACGCAACCGTGGGGCTATGACCCGGCCGATCGCAGTGGGCATGGCATCCGCCTGTTCGACGCGGACGGGTTGCAGCGCCTGCCTGCGCCGGATGCGGAGGCCGCGTTGGCACCGTCCGCGTTGGCGTTCCATCAGGCCTGGAGCCTGCCGCATCCGTTCTCGTCCAAGGGCGAGGAGGTGGCGCAGGCGCAGCGTGACGCCGGGCTGGGCTGGGACGACGCGGCCGAGGAGGGTTACTACGCGCTGGTGGAGGATATCGCCGACCTGGGATCCCCGACGCCGGGTGAGCGGCACGGTATGGGCGGCTGGTCGCATAACGTGCAGGACGACATGGCACTGGAAGCGCAGCTGGTCAGCCATGGCCTGTATTGCGGCGACCCGAGCGGATATGGCGATCCCCGCGCCGCTGCGCTGGCGGCCGGTGTGGCCGACTGGGCGCTGTTGCTGCAGCTGGATTCGGACGACGAGGCGATGTGGGGCGATTCGGGAATGCTGTATGCCTGGGTCCGCCGGCAGGACCTGGCCGCGCGGGATCTGTCGCAGACCTGGCTGGGCTTGCAGTGTTGCTGAAAAAACCGCGCCGGTAGTGCCGGCCGCTGGCCGGCTCTTCGATCAACCCTGCGTGGAGCCGGCCAGCGGCCGGCACTACCAGAGGGTCG
>NZ_QAIW01000349.1:11987-14670 GCF_003061285.1 Stenotrophomonas sp. HMWF003
TACCAGAGGGTCGACGCACCCGCCAGCGACCCGGACCACCAGAGAGGGGCGACGCGCCCGCCGGCAGTGGTTGCCACCGGGCAAGCACGCACAAAAAACCCCGCCTTGGCGGGGTTTTTCGTTACACGGTCCGCAGGGCGATCAGTTCGCCTTGTGGATCGCGCGCTTGGTCACGGCCATGGCCGCGTCGTGCACCGCTTCGGACAGCGACGGGTGGGCGTGGCAGATGCGCGCCAGATCGTCGGAGGAGCCGTTGAACTCCATGGTCAGCACGCCTTCGTGGACCAGTTCGGACACGTTGGCACCCACCAGGTGCATACCCAGCACGCGGTCGGTTTCCGCGTGGGCCAGCACCTTGACGAAGCCGGCCGGCTCGATCATGGCCACGGCACGGCCGTTGGCGGCGAACGGGAAGCTGCCGGCCTTGTACGGAATGCCCTCGGCCTTCAGCTGCTGCTCGGTCTTGCCGACCCAGGCCAGCTCCGGCTCGGTGTAGATGACCCACGGAATGGTGTCGAAGTTGACGTGGCCCGGCAGGCCGGCGATCAGTTCGGCCACCGCGATGCCTTCCTCGAAGCCCTTGTGCGCCAGCATCGGGCCGCGCACGCAGTCACCGACCGCCCAGACGCCGTCGACGCCGGTGTGGCAGTGGTCGTCCACTTCGATCTGGCCACGCTCGTTGACCTTGACGCCGGTGCCTTCGGCCAGCAGGCCCTTGGTGGCGGCGCGACGGCCAACGGCCACCAGCAGCTTGTCCACGATCAGGCTCTTTTCGCCTTCCGCGTCAGCGTAGGTCAGGGCGACTTCCTTCTTCTTGCCCTTGCTGGTCACTTCGGCCTTGGAGACCTTGGCGCCCAGGCGGATGTCCAGGCCCTGCTTCTTGAATTCCTTGGCGGCCGCCTTGGCCACTTCGGTATCGGCGGCCGCCAGGAACTCCGGCAGCGCTTCCAGGATGGTCACTTCCGAACCCAGGCGCTTCCACACGCTGCCCAGTTCCAGACCGATCACGCCGGCGCCGATCACGGCCAGGCGGGCCGGCACTTCGGTGAAGTCCAGGCCGCCGACGTTGTCGACGATGGTGTCGCCGTCGAACTTGGCGAACGGCAGTTCGATCGAATCCGAACCGGCGGCGATGATGACGTTGGTGCCCTTCAGCTCGACGATCGAACCGTCATGCTGGGTGACCTTGACCACGTTGCCCGGCTGCAGTTCGCCGAAGCCGTAGTAGGCGGCGACCTTGTTGGCCTTGAACAGCATGCCGATGCCGCCGGTGAACTGCTTGACGATCTTGTCCTTGCGGCCAACCATCGCCTCGACGTCCATCTTGGCGTCCTTGAAGCTGATGCCGTGGTCGCCAAAGATGTGGCCCATGTTCCAGAACTGGCGCGAGGAATCCAGCAGCGCCTTGGACGGGATGCAGCCCACGCGCAGGCAGGTGCCACCGAGGGCCGGCTTGCCGTCCTTGCCCAGGGCCGCGTCGATGCAGGCGGTCTTCAGACCCAGCTGCGCGGCACGGATGGCGGCGTGGTAGCCGGCCGGACCGGCACCGATGACGACGACGTCGAATTGTTCAGCCATTGAAATAGTCCTTGTTGCATTCCCGAGCTTCGGTCGAAGCCGGTGGCGCGCAGGCGCCGGGGAGAGAGCAGGGCAGTGCGGTGCAGTGCCGTAAAACCAACACCCCTCCGCGCAGGCGCGGAGGGGTGGCGGGTCTTACAGGCCGAACAGCATGCGGCCCGGGTTTTCCAGCTGGTTCTTGATGTCCACCAGGAACTGCACCGAATCCTTGCCATCGATGATGCGGTGGTCGTAGGACAGCGCCAGGTACATCATCGGCGCGATCACGACCTGGCCGTTCTGGGCGATCGGACGTTCCTTGATGGCGTGCATGCCCAGGATGGCGCTCTGCGGCGGGTTGATGATCGGCGTGGACAGCAGCGAGCCGAAGGTGCCGCCGTTGGTCACGGTGAAGGTGCCGCCCTGCAGTTCTTCCAGGCTCAGCTTGCCGTCACGGGCCTTCTTGGCGTAGTCGGCGATGGTCTTTTCGATGTCGGCGAACGACATGCGCTCGACGTTGCGCAGCACCGGCGTCACCAGGCCCTTGTCGGTCGACACGGCGATGGAGATGTCCGAGTAGCCGTGATAGATCACGTCGTCGCCGTCGATCGAGGCATTGACCAGCGGGAAGCGCTGCAGCGCGTTGGCCGCGGCCTTCACGAAGAAGCTCATGAAGCCCAGCTTGATGCCGTGGGCCTTGACGAACTCGTCCTGCAGGTCCTTGCGCGCGGCCGAGACCTTGGACAGGTCGACCTCGTTGAAGGTGGTCAGCATGGCCGTGCTGTTCTTGGACTGCATCAGGCGCTCGGCGATGCGCTTGCGGATGCGGGTCATCGGCACGCGTTCTTCCGGACGTGCACCGCCCGCCTTGCCAGCGCCGCCACTACGGGCGAAGTTGACGATGTCTTCCTTGGTCACCGCGCCATGACGGCCGGTGCCGGACACGTCGGCCGGGTTCACGCCTTCGGTGATCGCCGAGAAACGGGCGCCCGGGGGCAGGCCGTCGGCAGCCGACTTGGCCGCCGGCGCCGGGGCAGCAGCGGCCGGAGCAGCAGCGGCCGGTGCCGGAGCCGCGGCCGGGGCGTCGGCCTTCTTTTCTTCGGCCGGCGCGGCAGCGGTCGCGCCT
>NZ_QAIW01000349.1:14680-18823 GCF_003061285.1 Stenotrophomonas sp. HMWF003
AGCACGCCATCGACCGGCGACGGCACTTCCAGGACGACCTTGTCGGTTTCCAGATCAAGCAGGTTTTCATCGCGCTTGACGGCATCGCCGACTTTCTTGTGCCAGGTGGCGATGGTGCCGTCGGCGACGGATTCGGGCAGTACCGGGGCTTTGACTTCGGTGGCCATGCGGGAGCTTCCTGGTTTGTCTTTTCTAGAATGAGGGGGAGAGGTTATTCAGCAACCGAGTCGTTGAACGGGTTGACCAGGGCATCGGCGATCAGCTTCTGCTGTTCGATGATGTGGTCAGCCATGTGTCCAGCGGCCGGTGATGCCGAACGGGCGCGACCGGCGTAGTGCAGGCTCTGGCCATCGGCCAAGCAGAACTGCAGGTGGTGGCGGATCTGGTACCACGCCCCCTGGTTCTGCGGTTCTTCCTGCGTCCACACCACATCGGCAGCCTTGCCGTACTTCTTCAGTTCGGCAGCCAGCAGCGCGCGCGGGAACGGATACAGCTGTTCGACGCGGATGATGGCCACATCGTCCTGGCCACGCTTGGTCTGGTCTTCCAGCAGGTCGTAATAGACCTTGCCCGAGCACAGCACCACGCGCTTGACCTTCTTCGCGTCTGCGTTGGCATCGCCGATCAGGTGCTGGAACTGCCCATCGGCCAGCTCTTCCAGGCTCGACACGGCCAGCTTGTGGCGCAGCAGCGACTTGGGCGACATCACCACCAGCGGCTTGCGGGTGGTCATGCGCATCTGGCGACGCAGCATGTGGTACGCCTGCGCCGGGGTCGACGGCACGCACACCAGCATGTTCTCCAGCGCGCACAGCTGCAGGAAACGCTCCAGGCGCGCCGAGCTGTGTTCCGGGCCCTGCCCTTCGTAACCGTGCGGCAGCAGCAGGGTCAAACCGCTGATGCGGCCCCACTTGGCTTCGCCGGCAGCGATGAACTGATCGATCACGACCTGGGCACCGTTGGCGAAGTCGCCGAACTGGCCTTCCCAGATGCACAGGGTGTTCGGATCGGTGGTGGAGAAGCCGTACTCATAGGCCATCACCGCTTCTTCGCTGAGCAGCGAATCGATGATGGTGGCCTGTTCCGGCGACTCGACCAGCTGGCGCAGCGGCAGGTAGTAGTTGTCGGTCTTCTGATCGTGCAGGATCGCGTGGCGGTGGGTGAAGGTACCGCGGCCGACGTCCTGGCCGACCAGGCGCAGGCTGTTGCCTTCGTCCAGCACGGTGGCGTAGGCCAGGTTCTCGGCAAAGCCCCAGTCGCCCGGGATCTCGCCGGCGGCCATCTTGCGACGGTCGTCATACACCTTGGCCACACGCGAGTGCAGCTCCACGCCTTCGGGCACGGTGTTGATCAGCTTGGCCAGCTGCTTGACCTTCTCCATGCCCACCGCGGTGGAGATGGGATCGGACAGCTTGCCGTTGAGCAGCGCAGGCCAGTCGACGTACATCTTGCTGGTAGCCGGGGTCTTCTCGACGGCCGCCAGCTCGGTGGTCACTTCACCGGCATCGAGCTTGTTGCGGTAGGCATCGACCAGCGCCTTGCCAGCGTCTGCCGGGATCACGCCGGCGGCTTCCAGCTTGGCCGCGTACAGTTCGCGGGTGGTCTGGTGCTTGCGGATCACCTGGTACATCAGCGGCTGGGTGATCGCCGGCTCGTCGGCCTCGTTGTGGCCCCAACGGCGGTAGCACATCAGGTCGATGACCACGTCCTTGGCGAACTTCTGGCGGAACTCGAAGGCCAGCTGGGCCGCGAAAACCACCGCTTCGGGATCATCGCCGTTCACGTGCAGCACCGGGGCGGCGATCATCTTCGCCACGTCGGTGGCATAGCGCGTGGAGCGCGTATCCAGCGGGTTGGAGGTGGTGAAGCCGACCTGGTTGTTGACCACGATGTGCACCGTGCCACCGACGGCGAAGCCGCGGGCCTGGGACATCTGGAACAGTTCCATGACCACGCCCTGGCCGGAGAAGGCCGCGTCGCCGTGGATCAGGATCGGCATCACCTGCTTGCGCGCGGTGTCGCCGCGGCGCTCCTGGCGCGAACGCACCGAACCGGCCACGACCGGGTCGGCGATTTCCAGGTGCGACGGGTTGAAGGCCAGCGCCAGGTGGACGGCGCCGCCCGGGGTGGACACGTCAGCAGAGAAGCCCATGTGGTACTTCACGTCGCCGGCCGAGGCGTGCTCGTCGTGCTCGAACTTGCCTTCGAACTCGTCGAACAGCTTGCGCGGGCTCTTGCCCAGCGTGTTGACCAGCACGTTCAGGCGGCCGCGGTGGGCCATGCCGATCACCACGTCCTTGACGCCATCCTTGCCGGCGTCACGGATGATGGTGTCCATCATCGGGATCAGCGCGTCGCCGCCTTCCAGCGAGAAGCGCTTCTGGCCGACGTACTTGGTATGCAGGTAGCGCTCCAGGCCCTCGGCCGCCGTCAGGCGCTCCAGGGTGCGGCGCTGGGTGTCGGCATCCAGGTTGTAGTTGCCACCGGCCGTTTCCAGGCGCTGGTACAGCCACTGGCGCTGCTCGACCTCGGAGATGTGCATGAATTCCGCACCGATGGAGCCGGTGTAGGTCTTCTTCAGGCGCTCCAGCAGGTCGCGCAGCTTCATGCGCGGCTGGCCGGCGATGCCGCCGGTGCTGAACTCGCTGCCCAGGTCGCTCTCGGACAGGCTGTGGAACGGCAGCCCCAGGTCCGGCGGGTTGGTCGGCGGGGTCAGGCCCAGCGGGTCCAGGCGGGCACCGAGGTGGCCACGCGAACGGTAGGCGGTGATCAGACGGCCGACATTGCGCTCGCGCTCGTCGCCGGCACCGGTGGCCGTGGCGCTGTTGCCAGCGTTTTTGGCGGCTTCGGTGATGTGCGCGATGACGGCCGAGTGCGGAATGTCACCGGCTTCGCGGCCCTTGAAGCCGTCGAAGTAGGTCTTCCATTTGGGATCGACACTGTCCGGAGAAACGAGGTACTGCTCGTACAGATCCTCGATATAGGAGGCGTTGCCGCCGGCGAGCTGCGAAGACTGCGCAAACTGCTTCAGTAGATTGTCCACGATGGAGGGTCGGATTCGCTTGTGGGGTAAGGCTTCGATGATCCGGCAGGGAAAAGTGAATAGCCCTGCGCGGGCGGTATCTAACTCCCCAAATTGTACCCCCATCGGGACAGGAAGGGGCACCGCAGGGGCCTGGGCAGGACCTGCGGTGTCATTCCCAGACAGGTTCGAGCCCGTGGCGTGAGCTACAGGCCGATCGCCCGCAGTTCGCTGCATTCACGCGAACGTTCCCATACGCGCTGCAAACCGTCCTGCAACGGTCGCGAACGTGCTCGCTGAGCGAGCCCTGCTTCGCCGTCGAAACGGTGTCCGCTCAGACGAAAGTAGTAGTCGCCGGCATCGTTGAGCAGGCAGGCCGAGGCCGTCGCGCGGTCGATCGGGTCGCTGACCTGGCGGATCCGGAACACGCTGGGCAGCCGTTGCAGCAGTCCCAGCAGCGGTGAGCCGGCCTGGGCGATGGCGGCGGCGTCGTGCACGATCAGCAGCGCCTGCTTGTCGTGGCGGGCGGTGGCGAACCGGCGCAGTGCCTCCAGCACCGGCGCGGCATCCAGCACCCCGGGGTCGAGCTGGCGGCTGTGCAGCCACAGCTGGCGTCGGGCGCGGTGGACCAGGGCGGTGGTGATCGCCACGGCCTGGTCGGCACGGTCGATGGCCACCGCGCCGTCCAGCACCAGGCGCATGTGCTGGTGGGCTATGCCGGCCTCGGTGAAGACCTCGCCCTCGGGCAGGAAGCCCTGGCGGGTATAGAACACCCGGGCTGGCAACTGGGCGTGCAGGTTGACCTCGCGCCAGCCACGGCTGCGCGCGGCCTCGATCAGGGCCAGCAGCAGGGCCTCCCCGACGCCGCGGCCCCGCCAGTCGGCCAGCACCGCCATGCGGCCGATCCGGCCGTCCGGGGTGAGCCGGCCGGCACCGATCGGCTCGCCGTCGCTGCCACGGGCCAGTACATGCACGCTGAGCGGGTCCAGCGCGTCGATTTCCAACGCCGCCGGGACCTGCTGCTCCTCGACGAACACGCGCTGCCGGACCCGATGCAGCGCCTCGCGCTGCGTCGGGTAGTCCACCGGCTCGACCTGGACGCGGGCCGTCATGCTCAGGCC
>NZ_QAIW01000349.1:18833-20352 GCF_003061285.1 Stenotrophomonas sp. HMWF003
TGTCGTCGAAATCGACGATGACTTCGATACCGTCTTCGTGGATGGTCACTTCGTGCACGTCGGCCTCGACCGTGGCGTCGTGCATGACCTCGATGCTGTCGGTGCCGTCGACGACGGCGTTCCCGGCGACGTGGCCATCGTCGGCGTCCGCTTCGTCATCGAAGGCCTCGTCGTCGAACGCTTCGTCGAGGGCGTTGGGGTCGAACAGCTGGTAGTAGCCGCCAGCCATCAAGGCCTGCACGGCGTCGCGGCCCTTGGCCGAGAGCTTGCCGTAGACCGCGCCGCCAAGCTGTTCGGTGGCGGCCAGGACCTGGGCATCCTTGACCGGCAGGGCGAACTCCAGGCCGCTGCAGTACAGGCTGGCCCCGCGCTTGGCGCGACGCCAGGCCATCCGTGCCCACGGGTGGCGCTGCAGGTCCAGGCCGGCGGCCAGGGCGGCTTCGATCTCTTCGCGCGGCAGCGGGTCGGCGCCGGCCACCACTTCGCCGGCGGCGCGGTAGGTGGTGATGAAGCGGCCGAACCAGTCGCCGAGTTTGTCGGGGTCGTTCATGCGGATGGCATTGAGCGCCTCGACCACGCGGTTCATGGCCAGTACGTCGATTTCGTGGGGGTCTTCGGGCAGCTTGAGATCCGGATCCTGGTAGCGGATGGATTCGTCGGCGCCTTCGATGAGGGTGTCCAGGTAATCGCTGATGAGCTCGGCCGAGGCCGGTGCGCGCATGCCGAAGGAGAAGGTGAGGCAGGGGTCTTCGGCGACGCCGTTGTGGGGGACGTTGGGCGGCAGGTAGAGCATGTCGCCCGGTTCAAGCACCCAGTCGTGGGTGGGCTTGAAGCGGCGCAGGAGCTTGAGTTCGACGTCGTCGCGGAAGTCGAGCGGGGGGCGCTTGCCCTTGGTGGATTCGCTGGCGTCGATCTGCCAGCGTCGGTGGCCGTAGGCCTGAAGCAGGAAGACGTCGTACTGGTCGACGTGGGCGCCGACGGAGCCGCCGGTGGCGGCGAAGCTGATCATCACATCGTCCATGCGCCAGCGCGGCAGGAAGTCGAAGTGGTTGACGAGGGCGCGGACGTCGGCGTCCCACTTGTCGACGTCCTGGACGAGCAGGGTCCAGTCGTGGTCGGGCATGCCGGGGAATTCGTCTTCCTGGAACGGGCCGGTGCGTACGTTCCAGCCGTCGGTGGCACGGTCATGGGTGATGAGGCGCGACAGGGCGGTTTCTTCGCAGGCGAGGCCGGCAAGGTCTTCGGGCTGGACAGGAGTTTCGAAATCGGGGAAGGCGCCGCGGATGAGGAGCGGGCGCTTCTGCCAGTAGTCGCGCAGGAAGACGGCGGCGGGCATGCCGAGCGGCAGGCCGGGGCGGGCCTGGATTTCGATGACGGGGGTCTTGGTGGTGCGGGCAGCCATGGGGGAATCCTTGGAGCGTGTAGACGGAAAGCGGGGGCGCGGCAGGTGGCCGGCGCGAGCGGGGCCATTGTCCGCTGGTTGGGGCCGATGTGCACCTGCGGTGGGGTGTCGCGGGGG
>NZ_QAIW01000350.1:0-300 GCF_003061285.1 Stenotrophomonas sp. HMWF003
TCTACAACCAGGTCAAGGGCCGGCTGGAGCAGGACCTGCGCGGGCTCGGCTACCGCTCGCTGACGCTGGTGCGGCCGGGCCTGATCGGCGGCGAACGCAGCGAACGACGCACCGGCGAGCACCTGGCCAGCCTGGTGCTGGGGGCGCTGGGCCCGGTGCTGCCGCGCGCCTGGCGGATCAACCCGGCGGTGAACATCGCCGCCGCCATGGTGGAGGCGGCACTGGCCCCGCGACCAGGCGTCCAGATCGTGGACGCAGCAGCCCTGGCCGGCTAGAGCCGACCGTTGGTCGGCTCTAGCC
>NZ_QAIW01000350.1:332-4549 GCF_003061285.1 Stenotrophomonas sp. HMWF003
GTCGTCGTTCTTTCAATTGCCTGCCGACCAACGGTCGGCAGCTACCGATGCACGCAGATCAGCTGGCCAGCGCCAGATCATCCAGCATGGCGCGCAGGAAACGCGCCGCTTCGCCGCCGGTGGCCGCGCGGTGGTCGAAGGTGACCGACAGCGGAATCACCTTGTGCGCTTCCACGCCGCCCATCACCGGAGTCATCTGGTGCCGGGCACGGCCGGCACCGACGATGGCCACGCACGGCGGCACCACGACCGGGGTCGCGTAGCGGCCGGCGAACATGCCGAAGTTGGACAGCGAGATGGTGTAGCCGCTCAGCTCGGACGCGGCGATCGAGCGCGATTCCACCTGCTCGCGCAGGCGGTTCACGCCCTCGCGGATGCCGCGTGCGTCTAGCATGTCGGCATTGCGCAGGGCCGGCACGAACAGGCCGTCGTCGGTGTCCACCGCGATGCCGATGTCCACCTGGTTGTGCAGCGTGCGGGTGAGCGCATCGCCGTCGAACCATGCGTTCAGCGCCGGCACCTTCTGGCAGGCCACCACGATCGAGCGCACCAGGCGGGCGGTGACGTCGTTGCCCGGCACCCAGGCGTGGATGTCGGCATCGTCGTTGAGCGTGGTCGGCACGACCTTGCTGTGTGCATCGGCCATCACCCGGGCCATGTTGCGGCGCACGCCCTTGAGCGGTTCCGGCTGGCCCTTGGCCACCACGCCCGGCGGCTGGGTGCGCATCGGGCGGCCGGCGGCCGACAGCGGCGTACGCGATTCGGCAGCGCGCGCCACCGGTGCCGGTGCAGCGGCAGCCGCAGCCGGTGCGGCCACGGCGGCACGGGCCGGCGCAGCGCCGACCTTTGCGCTGCCGTCGGCGGCGGCCTGCTTGACGTCGGCCATGGTCACCGCGCCATCGGTGCCGGTGGCACGCACGCGGGTGAGGTCCACGCCCAGCTTGCGCGCGGTGGCGCGCACGGCCGGCACGGCCTTGACCCCGCCCACGGCGACGGCCTGTTCGGCGTGCACGGCATTGGAGCTCTGCATGGCGCCGACCACGGTGCCGGCGTCATCGCGCTCGGCGCTGGGCTTGGCGATCTCGCCCCCGTTGTCCGACGCCACCACCTTGTCCGGCTGCGCGGCCGCGGTCTGGCCGGTGCTGGGGGTCGGCGACGGGGCAGCATGCCCGTGGCTGTGGCCGGTGTCCTGGCCATCGGCGCGCTGCGGCATGTTCGGGTCCAGTTCGAACTGGGCCAGCACGCTGCCGGTGGGAATGATGTCGCCTTCACCGCCGGCCAGCGCCAGCACCTTGCCGGAGAACGGCGAGGGCACTTCAACCACGGCCTTGGCGGTCTCCATGGAGACCAGCGGCGCGTCGAGCGCGATCACGTCGCCTACCTTGACGAACCACTCCACGATCGTGGCGTCCGGCAGGCCTTCGCCGAGGTCGGGCAGGTGGAAATTCTTGTTCTCACTCATGTGCAGTTCTCTTCCAGCAGTTCGAGATCGCGGGCCGGCAGCCAGCCCGTCGCGCCGTTCGCGCGCTCGGACCACCACCAACCACCGTGTTCATGATGCAGTTTGACCAGTTCACCGCTGTCCACATCCAGTTCGCGGGCGTCGTAGTCGCGCAGGGCTTCTGCGCGACCCTCGTCCAGCAACTGCAACCACGCCACCGGTGCCCAGCCGGCACGCCCGTCATCGGTGCGTACCCAGGCAAACGCCGGCCATTCCTCGTCACGAACACCCAGTTCGACGATCTGGCCGGTGCGGAACCGGAGCGGGTTGGGGTACTGGCTGCGGTACGGGCCTAGGAGGCGGGCCCGCACGTCAGCCTGCCGCAATGGCGCGTTTGGCCGCGCTGACGATCCGGTCCACGCTGGGCAGGTACTTCATTTCCAGGCGGAACAACGGAATGTGGGTGTCATAGCCGGTGACGCGCTCGACCGGTGCCAGCAGGTCGTACAGCGATTCCTCGGCCAGGCGCGCGGCGATTTCCGCACCGAAGCCGGCCGTCTTCGGCGCCTCCTGCACGATCACGCAACGGCCGGTCTTGGCCACCGACTCGGCGATGGTGGCAAAGTCGAGCGGGCGCAGCGTGGCCACGTCGATCACTTCGGCACTGATGCCTTCGCCGGCCAGCTTGTCGGCCGCTTCCAGCGCTTCCTTCACCTGCGCGCCCCAGGTCACCAGGGTCACGTCGGTGCCGTCGCGCAGCACGAAGCACACGTCCAGCGGCAAGGCTTCGCCGTCGTTGACGACCACTTCCTTGTACTGGCGGTAGATGCGCTTGGGCTCCATGTAGATCACCGGATCCGGTTCGCGGATCGCGGCCAGCAACAGGCCATAGGCGCGCTGCGGCGAGGACGGCAGCACCACGCGCAGGCCCGGCACGTTGGTGAAGATCGATTCGTTGGCTTCGCTGTGGTGCTCCGGCGCGCGGATGCCACCGCCCCACGGCACGCGCAGCACCATCGGGCAGTGCAGGCGGCCACGGGTGCGGTAACGCAGGCGCGCGGCGTGGCAGATGATGTGGTCCACCATCGGGTACATGAAGCCGTCGAACTGGGCTTCGGCCACCGGCTTCATGCCCTGTGCGGCCAGGCCGATGGTCAACCCGGCGATGGTGGTTTCATCCAGCGGGGTGTCCAGGATGCGGTCGGCGCCAAAGCGCTGCTGCAGGCCGGCGGTGGCGCGGAAAACGCCGCCGTTGACGCCCACGTCTTCGCCCAGCACCAGCACCGACTTGTCGTGCTCCAGCTCCCAGGCCAGCGCCTGGGTAATGGCTTCGATGAGGGTGATCGGGGTGGTGGTCATGCTCTCTTCTCCGCGCGCGACGGCGGCGCTGTCGGCGGCGTTGGTCTGCGCGCTGGAGGCGCCGTTCTTGATCTCATCCATGGCGCTGCTCCAGGGCAATCGCCTGCGCACGCTGGGCCAGCAGGTCCTGCGGCGGGTCGGCATACAGGAAGTCGAACATCGCCTCCACCGGCTGCACCGGGGTGTTGAGGTACAGGTTCACTTCTTCGTCCACGCGCTTGCCGCACTCGGCGGTCCAGGCGGCTTCCTCTTCCTCGCTCCAGACACCGGCGTTGGTGAGGTACTTGCGCAGGCGCAGCATCGGCTCGCGCTGCCAGGCATCCTTCACTTCGGCGTCGTCGCGGTAGCGGCGCGCGTCATCGGCGGTGGTGTGGTCGGACAGGCGGTAGGTCATCAGTTCCAACACGGTGCCGCCGTCGCCGGCCAGCGCGCGTTCGCGGGCCTGCAGCATGGCGGCCATCACCGCGATCAGGTCGTTGCCGTCCACCTGCAGGCAGAACAGGCCACCGGCCAGGCCCTTCTGCGCCAGCGTTTCGGCACCGGTCTGGGCCGAACGCGGGACCGAGATGGCCCAGCCGTTGTTGACGATGCACAGGATCAGCGGGAGCTTGTAGGCACCGGCGGAGTTCAGGGCCGCGTAGAAGTCGGTCTTGGAGCTGCCGCCATCGCCGCACACCGCCACCGCGATCTGCTTTTCATTGTTGAGCTTGAACTTCAGCGCCGCGCCGGCCGCGTGCAGGCACTGGGTGGAAATCGGCACGCAGAACGGGAAGTCCTTGGCCGCGTTGCCGCCGTAGTCGTTGCCACGCTCGTCGCCGCCCCAGTACATCAGCACGTCGTGTGGGCGCACGCCACGCATGAACATCGCGCCGTACTCGCGGTAGGACGGGGCGAACACGTCGTCCTTCTGCATCGAGGCGCCAATGCCCACGTGCGCGGCTTCGTGGCCCAGGCAGGCCGCGTAGGTACCCAGCTTGCCGGTGCGCTGCAGCGCGATCGACTTGCCGTCGAACACGCGCACGAACAGCATCTGCTTGAACATCGGCAGCAGCGCGCGTGGATCGCGCAGGGCCTCGGGCAGGTCATCGCGGACGAGCGTGCCGTCCGTGTCCAGGTACTGCAGGTATTCGATCTTGAACTCAGCGGCAACCGTCATTGCGTACTGCACCTTCGACAGGAAGTTACAAATGATATGAATTGCCATGTTAAGGAAGGCGTACGAAAAAGCCGTCCTGCGGCGCAGCAAGTGTCCCGGTGGACAATACGCCCATATACCCCGGAAGGGGCGCGAAATGCCAATGACTGCAACGTATTCAGTTGCCGCAACCGGGCATGAGCGAGCGGCGGCAGGGCAGGGCGGCGTCGTGCCGCGGCGAGCCTGCCCGCGCAGAATCCGGCCCCCGCCCCGGCACCACAC
>NZ_QAIW01000351.1:0-2057 GCF_003061285.1 Stenotrophomonas sp. HMWF003
TCCCTGTAGGCTCCGTCGGCGCATCCATGCGCCTCAGGGTCCCGGCTACCCACCCATGCCGACCCATCCACACTGCGTCGGTGTGCACAGGAGAGCGAGAGCTGCACTACACAGGCACGTTCATCCGTACTGCCGTTCCCTGTTGGCCGAAGTCCGGATTCTGGTAGTGGAATGGAGTCAGACAGATGAGCTGTTGCTTCTGATTTTGCCGAGGCCACCAGCAAACTGTCGAGGGATGGGGTAGGTGGGTTCACGGGACCCTGAGGCGCATGGATGCGCCGACGGAGCCTACAGGGACGTACTTGCGGCGTGTCCCGGCTACCCACCCATGCCGACCCACCCCAGCAGAATCCGGACGAGGATCTTGCTGTTGCTGTTGCTGTTGCTGTCGCTGTCGCTGTTGCTTTCAGCTTCCAAAAAAAACAGGCCCGCTTTCGCGGGCCCATCTTCATCACCATCAAACCCGGCACTCAGGACGATCGTTTTTCCAGCTCGTCCACGCCCAGATTGGTGGATGGGTTGTCGTACACCGACTGGTCCAGCAACCCCGTTTCCTTGGCCACCAGCACCGGCACCAGCATCTGCCCGGTCACATTGGTCATCGTCCGCATCATGTCCAGGATCCGGTCGATCGCGTACAGATACCCGATCGTCTCCAACGGCAGGTTCGCCGCACTCAGCACCACCGTCGCCATCACCACCGCCGTGCCCGGAACGCCCGCCGTCCCGAAACTGCCCAGCACCGAAGCGATCAACACCACGATGTACTGCTCCGGCGTCAACGGAACCCCCGTGTACTGCGCGATGAACACCGCGCACAACGCCGGATAGATCGCACCGCAGCCGTCCATCTTGATGCTTGCGCCCAACGGTACCGCGAACGACGCGTAATCCTTGTTCACGCCCAGATTGTGCGTGATCGACCGCATCGCCGCCGGCATCGCCGCAAAGCTCGACGAACTCACGAACGCCACCTGCATCCCCGGCGCCGCCCCGCGGAAGAACTTCAGCGGATTCAACCCGTGCGACAACAACAGCCCCCCGTACACCACCACAATGTGGAACGCGCAGGCCACGTACAGCGCCAGCACGAAGTTACCCAGCGGCAGCAGCTTCTCGAACCCGTAACTGCCCACCAGCCC
This sequence comes from Stenotrophomonas sp. HMWF003, assembly GCF_003061285.1. Classification (NCBI taxonomy): domain Bacteria; kingdom Pseudomonadati; phylum Pseudomonadota; class Gammaproteobacteria; order Lysobacterales; family Lysobacteraceae; genus Stenotrophomonas; species Stenotrophomonas sp. HMWF003. The sequence goes on from NZ_QAIW01000351.1 coordinate 1,143, forward strand.
GGCGATCAGCCCGAAGGTTCCCAGCGGCGTCATCTCCAGCACGAAGCGCGTCACCTGGATCATGATGTCGCTCATCTGCCCGGTCAGCTTGCGCGCCTCGGCCACCTTGTCGCCCAGCTTCACCATCGCAAAGCCCAGCAGCCCCGCGAAGAAGATCACCGGCAGGATCGACCCGCGCCCCGCCGCCAGCACCGTCTCGCCGGCCGCGTTCACCCGCGTGCCAATCCCCGTTAGCGCGTAGAACACATTCGACGGCACCACATCCATCAGCACCTTCACCACGCTGGGCACTTCGCGCGGCGTATAGCCGTGGTCCATGCTCAGGCTCAGATTGCCCGTGCCCGGCTGCAGGATCGTACCCACCGCCAGCCCCACGCAGACCGCCAGCGCCGCGGTGATGATGAACCACAGGAACGTGCGCCCGCCCAGGGCCGCCACCGACTTCTGCCCGTGCAGCGAAGAGATCGCATTGATCACCGCGAAGAACACCAGCGGCACCGCGATCATCTTGATCAGCGTCACATACAGATCGCCCAACGGACCGAACCATACCTCGGCCGCCGGGCCCAGCAACCACCCGGCCAGCGCACCCAGCACGAAGCCGCCCAGCACGCGTTGCCAGAACGGAATCCGCAACCACGCAGAAACCAGCTTCATGAGCTTTCCAGAGAGAATTCGACAGCTAGGCACCTTAGCCCAACCGCGCCTGCGGAACGAGGCGCACACGGAAAATCAGCGTGTCATCGGCGTGCCTTGCGCCGTTCTGCATAATGAACGCCCGATTCACCTGTGAGATATGCCTGTCCATGTCCCGTTCCACGTCCCTGGTGGCGGCCATCGCCACCACCCTGCTGCTGGGCGCCTGCGCCACCAGCACCCCCGCCGCCACGGCCCCCGGCGCGGTTGCCGTCGATG
>NZ_QAIW01000035.1:0-4458 GCF_003061285.1 Stenotrophomonas sp. HMWF003
CCCCCTCCCTCGATCCGCTCCCCGCGCTCCCGGCCCTGCCGGCGGCGACCATCAGGTGCTGCACCATGAAAGCTGAAAAGACCCTCTGGGACCGCGTTGTCCACGCCGTGCTGTTTGAAGGCATTGCCCTCTGCCTGTGCGCACCGGTGATGTCGTACGTGCTGGGCAAGTCGCTGTTCGACACCGGCGTGCTCACCATCGCCCTGGCCACCTGCGCCATGCTGTGGAACATGCTCTACAACGCGATGTTCGAGCGCGTGGAAAAGAAGTTCGGCTTCAAGCGGACCGTGCCGGTGCGCATCGGGCATGCGGTGGGCTTTGAAGGCGGGCTGGTGCTGGTGGTAGTGCTGCTGGCCGCGTGGTGGCTGTCCATTTCCTACTGGGATGCGTTCCTGTTGGAGATGGGGCTGATCGCGTTCTTCCTGCCTTACACGTATGTGTACAACCTGGTGTATGACAAGTTGCGGGAGCGGTTGGTGCGGCGCGGGGATGCGCAGGTTAGCGAGATCTAGTTCGGCGTCGGAGTTCTGGCGGGCCTGTGAACCAATCAGTTGTACTTGGTTAATGTCCGCTTCCGGCCATAGGCAGACCTCATTCAGAGAATCTTGCTCTGCCAGGTCCGGCTCCATCTCACGCCAGATGTTGCGCCGCAGAGGTCTAGGCTCGCGTAGGCATTAAAGGATGCGCCCGGCCGTCGCAGAGGCCGCGATTGACACCGCAGACTCCTATGTCGCTCTCGTTGCTAGCAGGCGAAAGTGGGCTCGCCAAACTTCTTACGAAGCTCCATGATCAGCTCCACGTCAGATGACAGAACAGTCTCGCTGACATCCACCGAAGGCGTTGCCCCCATGGCGCCCACGTAAACGTGGCGCCGTACGGTTAGGACTGCATCTGCCGGGACAGGCCGTATCTCTCCACGCCCATAGTCGTGCTTGTAGCTTCCACTGACCCACCCCGTCTTGGTCAGGTGCTCATCTTCCCACTCATCACTGTATGCCATTGAAGTCGCTCTCAGTCGTAGATTTGGTCATAAAGATCCCTGCCCGCTCTTGGCAGGGACCGTACAGATTAAGCGGCAGGCAGCCCTGGTGCGCCAGGCGCTTCAAGCAGCATCTTATCCAGATAGGGGAGCGCCGTCGGGTCACGCTCGCGGAAGTACTGGTGAGCCTTGTTGGGCAACCAGACCTCGTTAAAGTGAAGGCGGAATGCATGGAGGTATCCGACCGGGTACAGCTTTGCATCGCAGACGCGCCCGTCTGCATAGCGATGCTTGTAAGTGGGCATCTTAGACGTGTCCACCCCTTGGTCTCGCAGCCACTTGGCGAACATCTTGCCTTCAGAGATGTCAGGGACCATACGTTCGGGCAGCGTGTAACCACGAGCCTCAAGGGGGGCGATCAAAGAAATTGCCAACTCGCTCAGGATAGAGAAGTGCGTATAGGGAACCCGGTCCTTGTTGGCTAGGTAGCGCTGGATGTGATGCGGGAGGCCAGGCGCAGGAGCGCCACTAGGCTGGCGGCCGGACAGCCACTCCCGCACCCAACGTGCCACAGCTACGGCGAACTTCGGCGACAGCCACTGAGCCAAGTGGACAGCCACGTCCGGGTGCACCCAGGTGCCCTGCGGGCCAGATCCGCCCTTAACTACTTGAACCAGAAGCGATGTCGGAATTCCGACATCGGTCGAAAGCTCTGCCAAAAAAGCCGCCGTCGTGGCGTTCTCAAGGTAGTGCCCAAGACGCTTACCGACCGCCTGACACATGGCGGTTGCGTTGATGTACCCATCGAGCTTGCGCTGCTCAATCAGGGTGTTCTCGATCTGACGATGAATCAGGTGAAGCGACAACTGCTTGGTGTTGCTGGTCATAGCGACTTGCCTCTTGTGCTGCAGGCGAGCCTTGGCTTCAACTAGCGGAACTACGACGCACGTCACAAATCGTTAGTTACGATCAATTGACACGTATTGCATACGGCGTATGATTCGCTCCGTTACTTCTAGGTAAGTTGCTGCCACTGCTCGGCACTGCTTGCGTAACACCGCCCTGCCTAGCGCCAACTAGGCGGGGCTTTTTATTGCCCCGGCGGTGGCCGGGGAATCCCGACGGCCACAAGATAGTGAGGCCATTTAGCGTCGTCAACGCCCAATATAGTGAAATTCTCGAATCCCTTGTCGCACAAAGGTTTGGGCGCACATTGACAGCCGGATGGAAAATAAGCACGCGGACCTGCCAAAACGAGCTGCGCAGTCAAGCCCGCAAAGCCCCATTTTGGCAATACAGTGTTCTCCCGAAACGGAACACTGACAGCTTCACAGGGTCTGTAGCATCCCGGCTGTGGATATTCCTGTGGATACAATTCAGCGCACGCTGCGGCGACACCCTTCGCTAGGCGACGAGCGCCCAAGCCGCATCGTTTGCGGGAGACTGATCCAGCTTCCCGTTGTCGACAGTGGCCTTCCCGGTCTGATTTGTCCCAATGACTGACCGCTTAGACCGGCCCAAAGTGCTGAACTAGCGCCTGTCTAGGCCGTAAGACCCCAGCCAACAACTGGCCCCCTGCCACCTCCATCCCATCCGCCTGTTGAGCCAAGCCGCCTGTAGCCGGCCTGCGGCGAGAACGTCTGCCGGGTCGAAACTGTAAGCTCGCCCCTCTAGGGGTTCGCCAAGCGAGGCCAACCCGCCCGCCAATGGCCGAACCTCGGCTGGGCGCGAGATGTCGTTCTCGGCATAGGCCGTCGCCATGAAACGATTATTTTTGGGTGACCACCCACCCAGTACCGGCTCGGTGTGCATCACGCTCTTATGCAGGCCGACCTGTGCAGCAGTGTGCTCGTAGGATGGCCAAAGCTGGTGGATTACCAGCCCCATCTCCTTCATTAGCTGCTCCATGGTGAAGCCAGCGCGGAAGCTGGTCTGCAGCGCTAGCTCATAGATGCTAAGGAAGAACTGCGCGCTACCGCGAGTTGCCAATACCAGGTTGTGCTGGGGGATCAGGAGCAGCTTCGCCCCCCCCCGAGGGTGCTCCGGTCATCGCGTCCTCGGCAACGCATCGACAGGGCATGTTGACTTCAATAATTTCGCTTCAACGTAGTTATAGAGCGGCTAGTGCACAGATCAACCAAGCGGCCGGGATCGTGCCTTTCGATCCTATGACCGAGTTCGGCGACATGCTGTTCGAGATCGCGCCTACTTCATGAGCGCACACTGAGGGTTCGCTTCCAGCCAGTAGCGGACTTTCAAACGATTGAGTTGAGCCGCGCCGCGAAGCGGCCTTGGCTTGGACAGATTGTTAGCTCTCATCCGTAGATTGGCCAACAAGCGCTTTAACCCAAAATCCAGCCCAGGGATCAGAAGCAGCGTTAAGCGCCATCCCGGCATGTTGCGCAAAGGACTCTAGGACATCAACGGGCTCGACGCTCGCAACTGCCGGAGACGCCAGAGCGTCGCGCAGAGCGCGGAAGAGCTCGATGAGCAAGGACGCGTCTCTGTCTTCGTTCGTGACGCTGGTACTCAGGGTGTGCGCGAGGCGATTGCGAATTTTGTTCAGGCGACGCAAGCCGGGCACCAAGTAAGCGACTGCAGGATCGGCACCACCCACGAGCTCCACCTTCTGCGCGAAAGTCAGGCGGGCTGTACTTAGGTCTCCGAGTGAGGGATTCTTTGCATGCAAGTACTCCGTCACGAAGTGCTCCACAAAAAGATGAGCGCGCAGAATGCGCCCATAAGAGCAGAATCCTGGTTCCATTTCGCATTGAGTCGCTCGACTTGTGCATTGGAGTGCGCGAGGAAAGCCTTTCGTCCGCCATGAAGTTCAATCACACGGGTAGCAACTTCCTCTGGCGTGGGCTGGGTAGCTGTCATGGGCCCTTACGCCCGAATTAAGCAGACCCGCGAAGCGGGTTGGGCTTGAGCGAATTGATTGGTTTTGCCCTCACGTAAGTGGGTTGCGAGAAACAAGGCCCCATAGAGGTTTCCCATCCTCCGATGCGCGGGCACCAATCTCAAGCAGCAATCGTTTGGTTGTGGTGTCGTCTGAGCCTATTACATGCATGAGAGTGTCCAAGTTGCGCCACTGATGCCCGGGCTTACTTAGCATGCTCAAGAGGAGATCCTTACTTGGCTTTTCGCGGGCAGCAGCGACTCGTCCCTGCCACCAGTGCGATGCAAGGCTTGCGGCCACCGTTGCTACAGAGCCGATGACAGCGCCTGCGATACCGATTAGTGCAATGACAACGGACTCGCTCATGGTGCGAAATGCATACCCCTGAATTAGGCCGACCGGCGAAGCGGGTTCGACTTAAACAAATTGTCAGGCCTCTCAGAAGCGAAAAGTGACATGCGATCCACCAATGCGAGCGAGTGTTTCCAGCGTGGCTGGAAGGCATTTGGATGCATTGACGACGATATGCCCGCCGCTCCCGACAGCGAGTCTGACGAGTGTCTCCAATGTTTGTGGCAGG
>NZ_QAIW01000352.1:0-2023 GCF_003061285.1 Stenotrophomonas sp. HMWF003
GTTTCGTGGTATCCGACCATGCCGACTGGCCGGCCCTGCTGCAGACCATCACCGAGACCGGCGCGCGCCGGGTGATCGCCACTCACGGCAACACCGATGCGCTGATTCCTTTCCTGCGCGAACGGGGCATCGCCGCCGAAGCGTTCCGCACCGATTTCGGGAGCGAGGAATGAAGGCCTTCGCAGCCCTCTACCAGCGCCTGGACCGCAGCACCGCCACGCTCGACAAGCGTGCCGCGCTGGTTGCCTATTTCCGCGATGCGCGCCCGCACGATGCCGCGTGGGCGCTGTACCTGCTCAGCGGCGGCAAGGTTGGCGGCGCGCGCCGCAAGATCGCCGCCAGCGGTGAACTGCGCGCGTGGATCAGCGATGCGTCCGGATTGCCGCCCTGGCTGGTGGAAGACAGCTACGAACAAGTGGGGGACCTCGCCGAAACCCTGACCCTGCTGCTGGATGACCCCCTCGAACGCAGCCCGGACCGGCCCCTGGCCGAATGGATCGAAACGCATCTGCTGGCGGTAGCCAACCAGCCCGAACCGGTGCGCCACGCCGCGGTGCTGGACGGCTGGCGGCAGCTGCCGGCCGATGAACGCCTGGTGTTCAACAAGCTGCTCACCGGCGCACTCCGTGTGGGCGTCTCGCAGCGATTGGTGCAGCAGGCGTTGGCCGAACTGTCCGGCATCGACATCGCACGCATCGCGCAGCGCATGCTCGGCGAGTGGGTCCCCTCCCCCGGGCTGCTCGCCGCGCTGCTGTCGCCGCAGGAGCGCCCGGAAGACCGCCAGCAGCCATATCCCTTCTTCCTGGCCTCGCCGCTGGAAGCCGAGGTCGAGAGCCTCGGGCCGATCACCGACTGGGTACTGGAATGGAAGTGGGACGGTATCCGCCTGCAGCTGCTGCGGCGCAAGGGCGAGGCCGCGCTGTGGTCACGCGGCGAAGAACGCCTGGACGGACGTTTCCCGGAAATCGAAGCAGCGGCCATGGCGCTGCCCGATGGCTGCGTGATCGATGGCGAGCTGCTGGCCTGGCGCGACGGCGATGTGCAGCCGCTGCCGTTCACCGCGCTGCAGACACGCATCCAGCGTCGCAAGCCCGGGCCGAAGACACTGCGCGACACGCCGGTGCGCGTGCTCGCCTATGACCTGCTCGAGATCGACGGCGAGGACCTGCGCACGCAGCCCCTGCACGCCCGACGCGCACGCCTGGCGGCCCTGCTGCAGACACTGGACGATCCGCACATCGTGCTCTCGCCCACGCTGGCGGCCAACGACTGGCCCGACGCGGCGGCGCAACGCGCGCAGGCACGCGAGCGCGGCGTGGAAGGGCTGATGCTCAAGCGCCACGATTCGCTGTACCAGAGCGGCCGCCGGCGCGGCGACTGGTGGAAGTGGAAGATCGATCCCCTCACCATCGATGCGGTGATGATCTACGCGCAGGCCGGGCATGGCCGGCGCAGCACGCTCTACACCGACTACACCTTCGGGGTGTGGAACGGGGACACGCTGGTGCCCGTCGCCAAGGCGTACTCCGGGTTGGACGACACGGAAATCCTCGCACTCGATCGCTGGATACGGGCCAACACCGTGGAGCGTTTCGGGCCGGTGCGCAGCGTGCGCGGCGAACAGGTGTTCGAACTGGGCTTTGAAGCGGTCAACCGTAGTACGCGGCACAAATCCGGTATCGCGGTGCGCTTTCCGCGCATCCTGCGCTGGCGTCGGGACAAGCCGGCCAGCGAGGCCGATACGCTGGCCCAGCTGCAGGCCCTGGCGCGGTGACGCGGCGCGAGGCGATGGCGCGGCTGGTTGCGTGGTTTGCCAGCCGCGGCTGGGCACCGTTGCCCTTCCAGAAAAACGTGTGGCGCCAGTATCTGTCGGGCGCCTCCGGGCTGTTGCACACGCCCACCGGCAGCGGCAAGACCCTGGCCGTGTTCGGTGGCCCGTTGCTGCAGGCATTGAGCGCCCCGCGCCCGGCGCCGGCGGGTGGACGCGCGCGCAAGCCGGTGCCGGGCGCGGGGCGCTCAATGC
>NZ_QAIW01000352.1:2033-4091 GCF_003061285.1 Stenotrophomonas sp. HMWF003
CGCCGGAATCGCTGGCGTTGCTGCTCAGCTATCCCGACGGCCTGGCGAAGATGCGCCAGCTGCGCTGCGTGGTGGTCGACGAATGGCACGAACTGCTGGGCAACAAACGCGGCGTGCTGCTGCAGTTGAACCTGCGGCGGCTGCGCGATGCGCTGCCCGCGCTGCAGGTGTGGGGCCTGTCGGCGACGCTGGGCAACCTGGCGCAGGCACGCGACGTGCTGCTGCCCGATGTTCCCGATGCGCCGCTGGTGGCCGGTGCACGGCCGCGCCCGGTGCATCTGGACACCCTGCTGCCCGCGCACGGCGAACGCTTTCCGTGGGCCGGCCACCTGGGCCTGTCGCAGTTGCAGCGCGTGCTGGAAAAACTGCTGTCGGTGCGCACCAGCCTGCTGTTCACCAATACCCGCGCCCAGGCCGAACTGTGGCATCAGGCGCTGTCGGCGGTATGGCCGGAAGACCCATCCACGCTGGCGCTGCACCACGGTTCGTTGGACCCCGCCGTGCGCCGCGACGCAGAACAGGGCCTGCGCGAGGGCCAGCTGCGCTGCGTGGTGGCCACCTCCAGCCTGGACCTGGGCGTGGACTTCCCGGCGGTGGACCAGGTGCTGCAGATCGGCAGTCCGAAAGGCATTGCCCGGCTGCTGCAGCGCGCCGGGCGTGCGCGGCACCGGCCGGGCGAATCGGGCACGCTGGTGTGCGTGCCCTCGCACGCGCTGGAGCTGGTTGAATACGCTGCGGCACGGCATGCACTGGCGGCTGGCGTGATCGAAGCGCGCCGCCCGCCCACGCTGTCGCTGGACGTGCTGGCCCAGCATTGCGTGAGCTGCGCGCTGGGCGGTGGCTTCGAACCCGACGCCCTGTTCGCACAGGTCCGCCGTACCCACGCGTTCGCGGCACTGGATGCCACGCAGTGGCAGGGCGTGCTGGAGTTCATCGTGCAGGGCGGTCGTGCGCTGTCGCAGTATCCGGATTTCCACAAGGTGGTGCGCGACGAGGACGGCGTGTACCGCGTGCATGACCGGCGCGTAGCGTTGCGCCACCGGCTGTCGATCGGCACCATCACCAGCGATGGCAGCGTGAGCGTGCAGTTCCTGCGCGGCGGCCGGTTGGGCGCGGTGGAAGAGCAGTTCCTGGGGCGGCTGCGCCCGGGCGATCGCTTCCAGTTCGCCGGGCGCCTGCTGGAGCTGGTGCGGCTGGAAAACCTCACCGCCTACGTGCGCCTGGCCAAGGGCGGCGATGGGCTGGTGCCGCGCTGGCAGGGCGGCCGGCTGCCGCTGTCTGAAGCGCTGGGGCAGGAGATGGAAGCGGTCTTCGCCGCACCGCCGGCATCACCGGAGATGCGCTGGCTGGCGCCCCTGCTCACCCTGCAGTCGCGCATCTCGATGCTGCCGGGCCCGACGTCGTTGCTGGTGGAAGTGGTGCGCCGTCGCGAGGGACAGTTCGTGTTCGTGTATCCGTTCGCCGGGCGACAGGTCAACGAGGGTGTCGCCGCGCTGATGGCACTGCGCCTGGCCCGCCTGCAGCCCAACACGCTGGGCTACGCGGCCAACGACTACGGCTTCGTGCTGGCGCCGGCACGCCCGGTCGACCTGGACGTGGCCGGCCTGCGCGCCCTGCTGCAGCCTGCGGGACTGTTGGACGACCTGCGCGACAGCCTCAACCTGGCCGAGCTGGCACGCCGTCAGTTCCGCGATATCGCGCGGGTGTCGGGCATGCTGGTGCCGGCGCTGCCCGGCCGTACCCCACGCAGCCTGCGCCAACTGCAGGCGTCCAGCGGCCTGCTCTACGACGTGCTGCGCCAGCACGATCCGGACCACATCCTGCTGGGCCTGGCCGATCGCGAAGTGCTGCACGGCCAACTCGACCTGGACAGCCTGGCGGCCACGCTGCAGCGGCTGCAGGCGCGTACGCTGTGCCTGCAGGCGCCGCGCACGCTTGGCCCGCTGTCATTTCCGCTGTGGGCCGAACGCCTGCGTGGCCAGCTCAGCAATGAAGACTGGAAAACCCGCGTCAAACGCGCTGCCGCGCAATTGGAGACCCGCCATGGCACCTGAGTTG
>NZ_QAIW01000352.1:4116-10349 GCF_003061285.1 Stenotrophomonas sp. HMWF003
TGCTGATCGCCGACCTGCACCTGGGCAAGGCCGACGTGTTCCGGCGGGCGGGCATCGGCCTGCCCAGCGGCGGCACCGGCGACGACCTGGAACGCCTGTCGACGCTGCTCCGGCAGCACGCCGTGGATACGTTGTGGATTCTCGGCGACGTACTGCATGGCGCAGCGCATCGGGCCGCGTGGTACCGGCAGTGGCAAGGTTGGCGCGAGCAGCACGCCACGTTGGAGATCGGCGCCTTGGCCGGCAATCACGACCGCGCGTTGCCCAAGGCCGATCTCGGCCTCACGCTGTTGGGTGAACAGCTGCAGGTCGGGCCATTTCTACTGCGCCACGATCCGCACCCGCACCCGTCGCTGCATGTGCTGTGTGGGCATGTGCATCCGCTGGCCCGTCTACCCGGCATGCAGCGACGCTGGCCAGCGTTCTGGCTGCGTGAGCGGCTGACGGTGCTGCCGGCCTACTCGCGGTTTACCGCCGGCATCGCGCCGGTGCTTGCCAGCGGCGAACGGCTGGTGGCCTGTGTGGAAGATGAGGCCATTGCATTGCCGGCGCGCTGAGGCACCGGCATCAGGCAACACGCGTTACGCGGCGGCCAGCACCTGCGGCATCAACTGGATCTCCGACCGCGGTGGATCCGGTCGAACCGGCCGCCGTTGAATGTCGGTCAGCATCGCGTGTGCGGCATCGCGGATGCGGCGGTGGTGCTCGGGTGCGGTATGCGTGATCAGGCTGGTGACATGGAACTCGAAAATGTCGTGCATCACGTCGGGCTGATCCTCATGCAGCATCTGCAGCAGTCCGCGCAATTTGCAGATCTCAGCATCCAGGATTTCGGCCGGGAACAGCATGTCCATCTCCTTCAGGTAGCGATTGGCAGGTGCACGGGTGTGCGGGGCCAACCGGGTACTTGTGACAGGTCAGGGGTGAGTTCATCGTCCACTCCAGGTTAAGTGTGTCTTCACTCGCCTGGAGATGCCCGCCACGCATGGTTATCAGCAGATGACGCCTGGGCAGCATGGGCGCTCATCGCCGTGATGAACCCGGGCGTCAGCGCCAGTTTCCCGATCCAGCCGCGCTGTGTGCCGCTGAGCACGCGCAGCATGTGGCCGTGGCCACCGGGCATGCGCCCCATCGGCTTGAACAGCACGTCACGCGCACGCGCCAGGCTGTCGCGCTCGGATTGAAACAGCGGCGTCAGCCAGCGGCTCCAGAAATGGTAGATGGCCACGTGTGCGCGACGCTGCGCCGCATACGCCTGCAATGCGGCGTCGCGGTCGGTATGCGCACGCAATGCATCGCGCAGCGCGAGTGCGTCCATCAGCGCCATGTTCACGCCCTGCCCCAGCTGCGGGCTCATCGCGTGTGCCGCATCGCCGGCAAGCACCAGGCGCTCGCGGCTCCAGCGCGTCATCACCGCATCGCGATAGCCAGCACGCGCCAGCTGCGCACTGTCGCGCACACCGTCCAGGCGCGCGTGCGCCTCGGGCCACAGCGCGGCGATCTCATCGAGCCAGCGCTGCAGGCCGTCGCGTTCCCATTGCGCGAACTGCTCGCGCGGCAGGCTCCAGAAGAAGCTCAACCGCGGCTCCGCATCGCCCGGGCGCGTGCCCACCGGCAGCAATCCGATCATCTTGCGCGCGGCCACGTAGCGCTGGCGCAGCTCATCGGGGTAAGCCCAGTCGCCGCGCGGGAGCAGGCACCACAGCGCGCCCCACGGATACTCACGATCCAGTTGCGTGGCCTGCACCTGGGTGCGCAAGGTCGAGGCGGCACCGTCGGCGGCGATCACCAGATCGTAGGGCCCATGCCACTGGCCGCGTGCATCACGCACGCGCCCCTGCACGGCGTCCACCTCCACGATGCAGGTATCGGCCTGCAGATTGCCGGGGTGCGCCCACGCCTGCGCAAGCAGGGTGAACAGTGCGCCGCGCTGCATGCCGATGCCGTGCAGGCGCGCATCCAGCCCCGCGTAGCCCATCTCCATCACGGTGCGTCCGCAGGGCGTGTCGCCATACAACCGGCGTACCGCTGCGCCATGTGCGAGCACCTCCGGCAGCAGGTCCATCTGCCACAACACATCCAGTCCACTGGGCTGCAGCAGGAAGCCGGCGCCCACCGGACCCGGCGCAGCGGCACGCTCAAAGACGTGCACGTCGTGATGGTCGCGTGAAAGAAGAACGGCCAGTGCCTGGCCGGCGGTGCCGTAGCCGACGATGGCGATGGTGCGTCGTTGCGGGTGCATGCATGTCCTTATAGCGTGATGTGCATCACGCGGTGCGCGGAACGCCGACCTTCGATCCAGGCGACGCAGCATCGGCAAACCGGGTGACACCCAAAAAAAACCCCGCCGAAGCGGGGTTTTCAATGCGCAGCGTGAGCGTTACTCAGCCGGCACGATGTTCGAGGCTTGGGCGCCCTTCGGGCCCTGGGTCACGTCATACGTGACACGCTGGCCTTCCTGCAGACTGCGGAAGCCCTTGGAGTTGATCGCGGAGAAGTGCGCGAAGACGTCGGCGCTGCCGTCCTCCGGCGAGATAAAGCCAAATCCCTTGGCGTCGTTGAACCACTTGACGGTACCGTTCGGCATGGTGATGCGAGACCTTCTTCAATGAATGGGTGGTGTACGCTCAACCAGCGCACTGGCGGAGTATGCAAAGCTTGCTCCGCAATGACAATCACCCCCGCGCCAATTCACCGATCAGCTCGGGCAAACCGGCCGATGCAGCGTCCACGTTGGCCAGTACTTCGGCCATCGTGATTTCGTCGCCATCGCCACAGCCGGCGGCCCAGTTGGCCACGATCGCCAGGCAGGCGTAGTCCAGCCCCAGCTCGCGTGCAAGGCTCGCCTCGGGCATGCCGGTCATGCCGACCAGGTCGCAGCCATCACGGCGCATCCGCGCGATTTCCGCGTTGGTTTCCAGCCGCGGGCCCTGCGTGGCGCCGTAGCAGCCGCCGTCGTGCAGGCGCACGCCGGTGACCTTGGCCGCGGCCAGCACCTTGCTGCGCAGCAGCGGGGTGTAGGGGTGGCCGAAGTCCACGTGCAGCACCTCGCTGCCGGGTTCTTCACTCAGGGTGGAAATACGGCCCCAGGTGTAGTCGATCAGCTGGTCCGGGCAGGCCAGCACGCGCGGGCCGCAGTGTTCGGTAATGCCGCCGACCGTATTGAGCGCCAGCACGCGCGTCGCGCCGATCTGCTGCAATGCGGCAAGGTTTGCGCGGTAGTTGATCTTGTGCGGGGGCAGCGAATGCCCTTCGCCGTGCCGTGCCAGGAAGGCCACGCGCTGGCCCAGCAGCGTGCCGACCCGGATCGGGCCGGACGGCGTGCCGTAGCGCGTGTCCACCTGGTGGCTGCTGACGTCGTCGAGCTGGGCCAGTTTGTAGACGCCGGTGCCGCCAATGACGGCCAGTGCGATGTGTTCCATCATTCCTTCATCGCGTAGATGGCCGGCACGCAGCGCAGCGTTTCATTGACGTCCATCCCGAAGCCAAATACATAACGGTCGGGCAGATCGATACCGGCGTAGTCGGCCTTGACGTCCGGCAGCGCGCGGTCGTGCTGCTTGACCGTCAGCGCGGCGATGCGCACGTCGGTGGCGCCCTGCTCCAGGCACCAGGTGCGCACGCCCTGCAGGGTGAAGCCTTCATCGAGGATGTCGTCGACCAGCAGCACGCGGCGGCCGAACAGCGCGGTGGCCGGCTTGTGCTTCCACACCAGCTCGCCGCCGGTGGTTTCACCGCGGTAGCGGGTGGCATGCAGGTAATCGAACTGCACGTCCTGGCCGCGTGCGCCCAGTTCCAGCGCGAGCTGGCCGGCGAACGGCAGCGCGCCGTGCATGATCGACAGGAACAACGGCACTTCGCCCTTGTAATCGCGCGCGATGGCGTCGGCGATGGCGGCGATGGCCGTGTCGATGGTGGGACGGTCGACCAGCAGGTCGGCCTGGGCCAGGGCCTGGGAAATGGTGAGGTTGGGCATCAGACGGTTCTTCCAAGGGTGTCAAGCAAACGGGATTGGGTAGTGCCATGGCGGGCATCGGCCAGCAGGCCGTCCCAGCCAAGCGCGCCGCGGCCGATCAGGCCGAGCAGCGCAGAGGTATTGAGGGTGCGCGGTTCCACCGCACGCAGTGATTCGTCGACCAGCTCGGGGTGGCAGACCAGCACCACGTCGCAGCCGGCATCCAGGTGCGCATCCACGCGCGCCTTGACCCCGCCGGCCGAGAACGACGCGGCCATGCCGATGTCGTCGGAGAACACCACGCCGCGGAACCCCATTTCCTGGCGCAGGATCTGCTGGATCCAGCGCGGCGAGTAACCGGCCGGCTCGGGCGCCACCTGCGGATAGACCACGTGGGCCATCATCACCGCATCGGCACCGGCGTCGATGCCGGCGGCGAAGGGAATCAGGTCCAGCGCGCGCAGTTCGTCCAGAGAGCGCGGATCGGAGGCGTCGTTGAAATGGGTGTCTTCAAGCACCGTGCCGTGGCCGGGGAAGTGCTTGAGCGTGGCAGCCATGCCCACGCTGTGCATGCCGCGCACGTAGGCGGCGGTGAACGCCGCCACGATCTGCGGGTCGGCGCTAAAGGCGCGATCACCGATGGCCAGGTTGCCCCGGCCCAGATCCACCACCGGGGCAAAGCTCAGGTCCACGCCACTGGCGCGCACTTCGCTGGCCATCAGCCAGGCATGTTGTTCGGCCAGTGCCAGCGCTGCCTGCGGGTCCTGCCGGTACAGGGCATCGAAGCCCTGCAGCGGCGGGAGCGCGCTGTAGCCCTCGCGGAAGCGCTGGACGCGACCGCCCTCCTGGTCCACGCAGATCAGCTGCGGGCGCGGCGCGGCGGCGCGGATCGCCGCCGACAGCTCGGCCACCTGTTCGCGCGAGGCGAAGTTGCGCTTGAACAGGATGACCCCGGCCACGGCATCGTGCTGCAGCCAGTCGCGTTCCTGGGCGGTGAGTTCGGTCCCGGCAACGCCGATCACGAGCATGGTCGATCTCCAATACGGGGCGCCATGATGGCGCACCGCCGCATTGTCGCAGAAGCCGCGTGTACTGGGCCACGACCGGCGCCGTGGGCGGCCTTGTTACGGGCAGCCGTCCACGTCGCACTGGCCGCCCTGTGCCGCGGCGGGGGTGTCGGGCATGTCGGCGGCGATCTGGCGCAGGGCCTGGGCGAAGGCCTCCGGCGGCTGGGCGCCCTGGATGGCATAGCGGTCATTGACCACGAAGGTCGGCACCGACTGGATGCCCAGCGCCTGGGCCTGGGCCAGCTGGGCCTGGATCTCCTGCAGCCCCTCCTCGCCGGCCAGCAGCGCGCTGACCCGCTCGGCGGGAATGCCACCGGCGGCGGCCGCGGCGATCAGGGTCTGGGTATCGGCCAGGTTGCGGCCCTCGACGAAATGGGCGCGGAACAGCGCCTCGCCCACGGCGTCCTGCACGCCTTCACGCCCGGCCAGCCACAGCAGCCGGTGCGCCGGCAGGGTGGTGACCCGTACCTGCCCCTGGTCGAAGTCCATCGGCAGGCCCTCGGCGCGCGCGGTGGTCTGGGTCTGGGACAGGATCTGCGCGGTGCGCTCGGCGCTGCCGAACTTGGCCACGTACGCCTCGCGCAGCGGCACCGGGGTGGTGCCGGCGTCGGAGTCGAGCTGGAAGGGATGCCAGTGCACCTCGATCTCGGGCGCGTCATCGCCCAGCAGGGCCACGCCCTGCTGGAAACGATGCTTGCCGATCCAGCACCAGGGGCACACCACGTCGGACCAGATATCGATTTTCATGAGCCATGCCTATGGGCCGCGGGCGGCCAAAACAAGGGGCCCTGGCGCATCTGCGTGGCAAGCCTGCGTACCACCCACCGTTTCCACCCACGGTGGATACCTACGGGCCCCGTTCAGCGGCCGACCAGCGCGCGTAGGGATGCGCGGCCAGGGCCAGGTTGTAGTACCGCACCTGGTCGGTCACTTCGGTACCGGCCCAGTCGGGCAGTTCGATGGCCTGGTCGGCGTGCTCCAGCTCCACCTCGGCCACCACCAGCCCGGCGTTGTCGCCCAAGAACTCGTCCACCTCCCAGACCAGCCCGGCATGGCGCACCAGGTGCCGGCGCTTGTCGATCAGGCCGCCGACGCACAGGGCCAGCAGCGCACGCGCGTCGTCGACCGGGATCGGGTAGTCGAACTCCTGCCGGGTGTGGCCGATCTCGCGTGATTTGAAGTTGAGGAAGGCCTGCTCGCCCTGGATGCGC
>NZ_QAIW01000353.1:0-969 GCF_003061285.1 Stenotrophomonas sp. HMWF003
CTACCAGTGCGATGACGCCAGCAAGCCGGTCATCGTGGTGTTCTACAACGAACTGGACCCGCAGGCCGCAGTGGTCAGCCTGGGCAAGGACCAGGCCATCGTGTTCCCGGCCCAGGCCGCAAGCGGCAGCCGCTACACCCGCGAAGGCGTGGAGTTCTGGGAACACCAGGGCGAGGCCACGTTGGACTTCTACGGCACCACGCTGAGCTGCAAGGCCGCCGGTTGACGCCGGTGCGCTACCGCACCCGGCGGTAGCGCACTTCGTTCTGGCGATCGCCCACTTCGGTGGTGACGAAGCCGTCCCGGCTCTGGTTGATGTCGAACACGCTGCCGCCCACGTTGAGCTGGCCGCCGTTGACCCAGCCGCTCAGGTTCTGCCCGCGTGCCTGGGCGGACATGCGCCCATCGCTGTCGATCCGCATGCGGATGTCGGCACCGTAGATGGGGTTGTAGCCTTCGAACTCGCCTACCATCCAGCCCGGCACGTAGGAGCTGTGGCGCGGCCCCTGGTAGTTGTCGTCGTCGTAGCGGTCGTCCTGCTTGTTGGCGTTGTGCACCAGCGCGCCCAGGATGGCCGCGCCGATCAGCACGCCGGCGGCGACCTTGGCGTCGTGGTTGTCGCCGTGGTCGTCGTCGCGGGAGCCGCCGTCGTGTACGCGGAAGGTGGCGCGGCAGCCGTCATCCACCCACACCTGGCGGCGGTCATAGTCCCAGCTTCGGCCTTGCCGGCAGTCCGCCCCGGACAAGGTGCGCTCCAGGCTGACGTAGCCGGCGCGGGGCAGGTCGCACGACTGGTAGCGGTTGTTGCGGCTTTCGCAGGTCACCAGGTCATCGGCGCGCGCGTCGGCCATCGACGCGGCAAACAACAGCGGAGCGGTCAGCAACAGGCGGATCTGCATGGTGGCGGTTCCGGTGGCAGGGAAGCGTTGCACCGCTGGCCCGGGCGGGCGCGACAGCGGGCCGTCGAAC
>NZ_QAIW01000353.1:979-2507 GCF_003061285.1 Stenotrophomonas sp. HMWF003
ACCGGATGAAGACCGCCGATCAGGCGGCCTGGCCGACGTCCTGCTGCTGGAAACACGCACGGATGGCGTCCAGCAGTTCGCTCATCGAATACGGCTTGGGCAGGAAGTGGATGCCCGGGCGCAGCTGCGGCAGCACATCGGCCGGCTCCAGCCCCGAGGTCACCAGCACCGGCAGGCTGGGCTGGTACTGCTTGATGCGGTGCGCCGCTTCAATGCCGCTCACGCCGCCCAGGCACACATCGGTGAATACCAGGTCGAACCGTTCGCCGGCCTGCAGCAGGCCGAGCGCGGCCTCGGCCGAACTCACGGCGGCAACATCACAGGCCTGGCTTTCCAGCACCATGCGGCTGAGTTCGCGGGTTTCTTCAGTGTCTTCAATCAACAGCACGCGCGGTGCAACGTGGCGTTTGGACAGCAACATGACGCAGTGTTCCCTGGCAGTGGTTCGGAATGGCGCGCAAGTATGCGGCGGCACCGGGTGAGGGGATCGTGCACGTCAGGCGGGGCCGTATGCCGTGCGCCGCAGCAGCGCATACCTGCCCGGCGCGGCCAGCCCTGTGACAGAGGGCGCGGGCCGTTGCCATGGGGGCGCATGGGTCAAGGGCTCCCGGTCATGCGCACGTTGCGCGGCGCTCAGGCGCGGCAGGGTAGAGTCGGGGTTTGATCCATGGAGCCACGACGATGCAATGCCCCGTATGCAAGACCCAGGCGCTGGTGATGTCCGAGCGCCAGGGCATCGAGATCGACTACTGCCCGCAGTGCCGCGGCGTGTGGCTGGACCGCGGCGAACTGGACAAGATCATCGAGCGCTCCACCGATGCGGCCGCCCCGGTGCGTGCCGCCACGCCGCCACCGCCGCCGCAGGCCGTGCAGCACCGTGATACCCGCCACCTGGGCCAGCAGCAGTACGGCGACCAGCACGGCTACCGCAAGAAGAAGAAAGAAGGCTTCCTGTCGGACCTGTTCGATTTCTGAGCCAGGTGCCGGCCCTGTCTGATCAGGGCCGGCGCAGGATGAATTCCAGGTCGCGGCTGTCGCCCACCACGAAGTGGTAGGTGCCGACCTGCACGCAGCCGTAGCGCGCATAGAAGCGCTGCGCGCCGAAGTTTTCCGACCACACGCCCACCCACAGGATGCGGCGTGCCGGGTGATCCAGCCACTGCAGGAACGCCTCCATCAGGCGTGCACCTTGGCCCCCGGACTGGTGGCTGGCCAGCACATACAGACGCTTGAGTTCGATATCGCCGTCGACAGCGTCGGCGTGCGCCAGGGTATTCGGGCCGGCGGCCAGATAGCCCACCGCGCGCCCGTCGTCTTCCAGCAGCCATACCGCACTGCGCGGGTCCTCCAGTTCGCGCCGCTGCGGCGCCGGGCTGTAATGCGCGTCCAGGAACGCGTGCAGGTCCTGCGGCGGGTACGAATCGCCGAAGGTCTCGGTGTAGGTGGCGATGGCGATCGCCGACACAGCCTGTGCATCGACCGGGGTTGCGCGACGGATCTGCAGGGACATGGCAGGGGGGCACGGAAG
>NZ_QAIW01000353.1:2522-3215 GCF_003061285.1 Stenotrophomonas sp. HMWF003
TCACATCATCATCCGGGAGCGCCGCTGAGCACGGCACCCGGGTGTCGGGCAGGGTGCGCTGCGGTACGCGCGTGTCCTGTGACGCCCCGTTCGGGCCCGTCGGATCCGGCTTGCACCATCCCTGTTGTGTTGTCCCGGGCGCATGCCGCGCCCGGGACTTTTTTCAGGCAGTGCTGGCCTCAGAACCAGACGCGCACGCCGGCCACCCAACGGGTATCACGCGCACGTTCGCCGGCCGCCTGGTGGTAATCGGCGGTATCGCCGAACAGGCGTTCATGGCTGATGCCGATGTACGGCGCGAAACGCCGGTTGAACTCGTAGCGCAGGCGCAGCCCCGCTTCGACCTTGTTCAAGCCGCTGCCCGTGCCATGGCGCGGATCGTCCTTGGCCGCGAGCGTGGCCTCCAGCAACGGCTGCAGGATCAGGCGGTTGGTCAACAGTAGTTCGTACTCGATTTCGGCCGTGGCCATCACCTGGCCCCCTTCGCCCACATAGGCGGTGGCCGAGGTCTCGAACTTGTACGGCGCCAGGCCCTGGATGCCCAGCGCCGCCCAGGTGCGGGAATCGCCGGGGCCAAGGTCCTGTTTGACGCCCACCAGCACATCCCACCACGGTGAGACGCTGCGCCCGTACAGCACTTCGACATCGGCCGCTTCGGTACGCCCGCCGCTGCGTTCGCCTTCGCTGCGCACC
>NZ_QAIW01000353.1:3325-5495 GCF_003061285.1 Stenotrophomonas sp. HMWF003
TGGCCATCCCACTGCTCCAGGCGGTTGACCAGCAACATGCTGTGGATCTCCGGCGCGTGTTCCATCGCACCGTGTTCGATGGGCGGGAACGCGGCGAGGCGGTCGGCGGCGGTGATGGCCGGGATCGGCTCGCGCGGTTCGCTCGGCGCGGCCGTCTTGTGCGCCGCGTGATCCATCTTCGAATGGTCCATCTGGCTGTGATCCATGCTGCCATGGTCCATCTTCGAATGGTCCATCTGGCTGTGATCCACGCTGCCGTGCTCGATCTTCGGATCAACCGGTGCTTCCTTCGTAGCCGCTGGCGCAGGGGCGGTGCCGTGTGCATGCGACTGCGCCCAGGCCGGAGAGGCCAGCGCGATCAGCAGCGCGGCGGTGAGCAGAGGGTGGGCGGGTGCGGGGAAGCGGCTCATTCTTCGATCCTCACTTCGCGCATCATGCCCGCTTCCATGTGGTACAGCAGGTGGCAGTGGTAGGCCCAGCGGCCCAGCGCGTCGGCGCGCACGCGGTAGGTGCGGCGGGTGCCCGGGGGCATGTCGATGGTGTGCTTGCGCAGGTGGAACTGGCCGTCGGCATTCTCCAGGTCGCTCCACACCCCGTGCAGGTGGATGGGGTGCTGCATCATGGTGTCGTTGACCAGCACGATGCGCATGCGCTCGCCGTAGTTCAGGCGCAGCGGCTCGGCGCTGGCGAACGGGACGCCGTCGAACGACCAGCTGAATTTCTCCATGTGGCCGGTGAGGTGCAGCTCGACTTCGCGGCCGGGTTCGCGACCATCCGGGTCGTCGAACAGGCTGCGCATCGCGCCGTAGGTCAGCACGACGCGGCCGTTGTCGCGCAGGCCGATGCCGGGGTCGTCCAGCTTGGGCGCGGTGGCCATGCTCTGCATGTCGATCAGCGGGTTGCCTGTCTCGCTGGCCGGATGGCGCGGTGCCTTGTCATTGCTGCCGTGCGCGCCGTGGCCCATGCTGGCGCCGCAGCCGCCTTCCATGCCCTTCATGTCGTGGCCCATGCCGGCCATGTCATGGCCCATGCTGCCCATGTCGTGGCCCATGTCGCCCATGGTCAGCAGCGGTCGCGGATCGCGCGCGGGAATCGGCGCCTGCAGGCCGTGCCGCACTGCCAGGGTGCCGGCGGCAAAGCCGGTCCGGCCCATGTCCTGGCAGAAAATGGTGAACGCGTCCTGGCCGGTGGGCTCCACGATCACGTCGAAGGTTTCCGCCGGCGCGATGCGGAACTCATCGATGCTGACCGGATGGATGTACTGGCCATCGGCGGCCACCACGGTCATCTTCAGGCCGGGGATGCGCACGTCGAAGTAGGTCATCGAGCCGCCGTTGATGAAGCGCAGCAGCACCTTTTCACCGCTGCGGAACAGCCCGGTCCAGTTGCCGGCGGGCGCGGTGCCGTTGAGCAGGTAGGTGTAAGTGTGCGCGTTGATGTCGGAGATGTCGGTGGGGGTCATCCGCATGCGGCCCCACATGCCGCGGTCGGCGGTGGCGGCGGACCAGCCGTCGCGGCGCACGTCGCGCAGGAAGTCGGGCAGGGTGCGCTTGTAGTAGTTGTCGAACTCGGCCAGCTTTTTCATGCGCCGGAACAGGGCGCCCGGGTCCATGTCGGTCCAGTCGGACAGCATGATCACGTGCTCGCGGTCGAAGTGGTACGGCGCCGGCTGCAGCGGGTCGATGATCAGTGCGCCGTACAGGCCGGCCTGTTCCTGGAACATCGAATGGCTGTGGTACCAGTACGTGCCCGACTGCTTGAGGGTGAAGCGGTACTGGTAGGCCTCGCCCGGGGCGATGCCGTTGAAGCTCAGGCCGGGCACGCCGTCCATGTTGGCCGGCAGCAGGATGCCGTGCCAGTGGATCGAGGTGGGGTGCGCCTGCAGCGCGTTGGCCACGCGCACGCTGACGGTGTCGCCTTCGCGCCAGCGCAGGATCGGCGCCGGCAGGCTGCCGTTGACGGTGATCGCCGGGCGGGTGCGGCCGGTGAAGTTGGCCAGCGATTCGCCGATGCTCAACTGGACGTCGGGGCCGCTGAGCACCTGCGGGGCCGTAGCCACGACAGGGCCGGCGGCGGCGAAGGCGCGGCTGGGCAGGCCGCTGGCCACCAGGCCGGCGACCACGCCACCGGCGGCAGCGCCCTGCACGAACAGGCGGCGCGACGGCATGGG
>NZ_QAIW01000354.1:0-380 GCF_003061285.1 Stenotrophomonas sp. HMWF003
CCGCCACGCCCGGCAGCAGGGTGGCCAGGTGCTGGTACAGGCCGATGTTGGGGCCGGACAGCATGCCGTCGCGGGCGATGTCGGTACACAGCAGGTGGGCCATGCCGGCCTGCGCATAGCGTGTTGCCAGCACGTCCAGGGTGTCTTCGGCGGTTTCTGTCCAGCCGTGCACGGGCAGCAGCCAACGGCCGTCATCGGCCTGGCGTGCATCCAGCGCGATGGTCAGCCGCTCCGGACCGAACTCGGCCAGCCAGCCGATCACCGTCTCCGGCGCGCGTACCGACACCGAGCCCACCACCACGCGGGTGGCGCCGGCATCGAGAATGCGCGCCACGTCGTCGCGCGAGCGCACGCCGCCGCCGGTCTGCACCTTCAAGCCG
>NZ_QAIW01000354.1:400-11933 GCF_003061285.1 Stenotrophomonas sp. HMWF003
GCATCCAGCTGGCGCCGGCATCGGCGAAGGCCTGTGCGCGCGGCAACGGGTCGTCGCCATAGGTGGTCTGCTGCGCGTAATCGCCCTGCAGCAGGCGCACCACGCGGCCTTCGCGGATGTCCAGGGCGGGATAGACGGTGAAACTCATGACGGTTCGTTCTCGATGAAGTTGCGCAGGATCCGGGCACCGGTGGCGGCCGAACGCTCCGGGTGGAACTGGGCGCCGCTGTGCAGGCCGCGCTGCACCACCGCGGCGAACAGGCCGCCATGGTCGCAGGCCGCCACGGTGTGCTCGCCCAGCGGTGCCGCATAGCTGTGCACGAAGTAGGCGCTGGCGCGCTCCGGCACGCCGTCCAGCAGCATCGATTCGCGCAGCGGCCGCAGCCGGTTCCAGCCCATGTGCGGCACGCGGATGCCGGTGGCCGGGTGCAGGTGGCGGACCACTCCGGGCATCAGCCCCAGGCATTCCACGTGGCCCTCTTCGGAGCCCTCGAACAACAGCTGCATCCCCAGGCAGATGCCCAGCAACGGCACCTGCAGGTCGCGCAGCGGTTGCACCAGGTCCTGCGCATGCAGGCGCGCCATGCCGTGCGGGGCCGCGCCCACGCCGGGCAGGATCACCCGCGACACGCCCTGCAGGCCCTTCGCGTCGCGTACCAGCCGCACCTGCACGCCCAGCCGTTCAAGTGCATAGCGCACCGAGCCCAGGTTGGCGCCGCCGGCATCGATCAGGGCAACCTCGGTCACAGCGCCCCCTTGGTGCTGGGCAGTGCGGTGCCCTGGCGCGGCAGCGCCTGGCGCAGGGCGCGGGCCAGTGCCTTGAAGCACGCTTCAACCTTGTGGTGGTCGTTGTCGCCGCGCACGCTCAGGTGCAGGTTCAGCCCGGCGGCGTCGCACAGCGACCGGAAGAAGTGCGGCACCAGCTCGGTGGGCATGTCGCCCACGCGCTCGCGCTTGAACTCGCCCTCGAACACGAAGTACGGCCGGCCGCTGAAATCCAGGGCCGCGCTGGCCAGGGTTTCATCCATCGGCAGGGTGAAGCCGTAGCGGCCGATGCCGCGCTTGTCGCCCAGCGCTTCACGCAGGGCCTGGCCCAACGCCAGGCCGGTGTCTTCGATGGTGTGGTGTTCGTCGATGTGCAGGTCGCCCTCGGCCTGCACGCTCAGCGCGAAGCCGCCGTGCTTGCCGATCTGCTCCAGCATGTGGTCGAAGAACGGCAACCCGGTGTGGGTCTGTGGTTCGGCGGTGCGGTCCAGGTCGACCTCGACACGGATCCGGGTTTCCTTGGTATTGCGCTGCACGGTGGCGCGGCGCGGCGCATCGGCCAGTTCATGGGCGATGCCGTTCCAGTCCCACTGCCCGCCGAACTGTTCGGTGCGCAGCTGGAAGCCGCGGATTTTCATGTTCTCGGCGAACTGGATGTCGGTGGGCCGGTCGCCGACCATGCCCGAGCGGGCCCAGTCGATCCTGCGGTCCTGCAGGTAGGGCAGCATCATGCCGATGCCCGGCTTGCGGGTGGGCGCGTTGTCGTGCGGCCAGGTACCGTCGATCAGCACGTCACGGAACACGATGCCCTGGCTGGCGAAGATCTGCAGCATCAGGTCATTGGGGCCGTCGAAACTGGCCTGGGGGTAGCCTTCGCTGCCCAGACCGTCCTGGTTGCTGACGATCACGAACTGGTACCCGGCATCGCGCAGCTTGAGCATCGCCGGGATCACATCGCGCACGAAGCGGATCTTTTCGTAGGCGTCGATCTGGAAATCGGCCGGCTCTTCGATCAGCGTGCCGTCGCGGTCCACGAACAGGATGGGGGTCATGCCGCTACCCTCCGCGCGGCCAGCGCACTGAGCACCCGATCGTTCTCCAGGGTGCTGCCGATGGTGATGCGCAGGGCGTCGTGCAGCTGTGGCGCGGCGCGCTGGTCGCGTACCACCACGCCGGCTGCCAGCAGCGCATCGAAGGCCTGCTGCGCATCACTGAAGCGCACCAGCAGGTAATTGCCCTGCGAGGGGTAGACGCGCAGCACGCCGGGCAGCACCGCCAAGGCCTGCTGCAGGCGGCCACGCTCGGCCTTGATGCGCTCCACGCGGGAGGCGGTGAGCTGCAGGTTGCTGTCGCTCAAGCCCGCCAGGGCCAGCTCGGCGCAGGGGCCGGGAATCGGGTACGGCGCCTGGCAGCGGCGCAGCAGCGCGATCAGCGCCGGCGCGGCAATCAGGCTGCCGATGCGCGCGGCGGCCAGCGCGTGCGCCTTGGACAGCGTACGCAGCACGGCCACGTTGTCGTAACGCGGCAGCAGCGTGACCGCCGACGGCAGCGCGGCGTACTCGGCATAGGCCTCGTCCACCACCACCAGCGCCCTGCCCTGCAGCGCCGTCGCTACCCGTTCCACCTGTTCCAGCGCGATCGCGCTGCCGGCCGGGTTCGAAGGCGAACACAGGAACACCAGCTTGGCGTTGCCGGCCAGCGCGGTGGCGATCACCGCGTCGATATCGGCGTTGAGCGCATCGCCGTCGTCGCGCAGCGGCACCTCCAGCAGCGGCGCGTTCTGCAGCCGCGCGCACACCGCGTACATGCCAAACACCGGCGGGGTCACCAGCACCGCGTCGCGGCCGGGCTCGCACAGCGCGCGCACCAGCAGGTCGATCGCCTCGTCGCTACCGCGGCCGATCAGCAGCTGCTCCGGCGCGCAGTCATACAGCTCCGCCAACCGCGCGCGCAGTGCGGCCGGCTGCGGATCCGGATAGCGTCGCGCCCGGCCTTCGCTGTCGGCCGGATTGGCCCAGGCCGACTCGTTGGCGTTCAGCCATACATCGCCCACCAGCGCGCTGCTGCGGGCCGACGAATAGCCGGCAAAGGCCTGCAGGTCCGCGCGGACCAGCGACATCACCGAAGCGGGCGCGCTCATGCGGCCACCTGCATGCGCAGTGCCACCGCATTTTCGTGCGCGTCCAGGCCTTCGGCGCGGGCCAGCGTGCGCGCGCAGCCGCCGATCGCGGCAATGCCCTGCGCGGTGGCCGACTGCACGCTGATCATGTTCTGGAAGCTGGCCACGCTGACCCCGCTGTAGGCACGCGCGGCGCCTGCAGTGGGCAGCACATGGTTGGTGCCGCTGCAGTAATCGCCCAGCGCCTCCGGCGTGTAGTCACCGAGGAACACCGAGCCTGCCGCCTCGACCTGTTCCAGCCACGCGCGGGGGTCGCGCAGGGCCAGGATCAGGTGTTCGGGTGCGTAGCGGTTGCTGATCTGGAAGGCCTGCGCCAGCGAATCCACCAGGATCAGCTGCGAGGCCTGCAGCGCCTGAGTGGCGATGTCCCTGCGCGACAGACGCGCCAGCTGGGCCTGCACTTCGGCGTCGACACGCGCCAGCAGGGCGTCGTCGTCGGTGAGTAGCAACACCTGCGAATCGGGACCGTGTTCGGCCTGGGACAACAGGTCGGCGGCGACGAAGGCCGCGTTGGCGCCGGCATCGGCGATCACCAGCACTTCGGACGGACCGGCCGGCATGTCGATCGCCGCTGCACCGTCCTGAGCCACCTGCTGCTTGGCTTCGGTGACGAAGCTGTTGCCCGGGCCGAACAGCTTGTCGCAGGCCGGCACGCTGTCGGTGCCATAGGCCATCGCCGCGATCGCCTGCGCGCCGCCCAGCTTGAACACCCGGTGCACGCCGGTCAGGCGCGCGGCCACCAGCACCGCCGGGTCGGCACTGCCGTCCTTGCGCGGCGGCGTGCACAGCACCACTTCGCGGCACCCCGCCAGTTGCGCGGGCACGCCCAGCATCAGCGCGGTGGACGGCAGCGGGGCGCTGCCGGCCGGTACGTACAGGCCGACCCGGCCAATCGGCCGCACCATGCGCTCGCAGCGCACGCCCGGCGCGGTGTCCACCGCATAGCCCTGGCTCATGCCGGCCTTGTGGAACACGCCGATGCGCGCGGCCGCCTCGACCATCGCCTGGCGCAGGTCGGCCGGGACGGCCTGTTCGGCCGCGGCGAACTCGGCCTCGGTGACTTCAAACGATTCGGGGGCCACGCCATCGAAGCGCAGGCTGATCTCGCGCAGCGCGGCGTCGCCGTCGGCGCGCACGGCGGCGATCAACCCGGCCACCGCATCACGGGTCTGCGCGGCCACGGCCTGCACCGGGCGCTGCAACGCCTGCGCCTGGGCGCTGGCGTCCAGGGTGGACCACTCCACTACATTCATCGAAAGACGGTTCATGCCAGCGAACGCTCCACGCTCAATACCATCAGGCCCTGGGCGCCTGCGCGCTCCAGGTCTTCCAGCCGCTGCCAGGTCAACGCGCCGTGGCACATGGTCTGCAGGCGCAGGTGGCCGCCGTCGTCGGGCAGCTGCACCAGCGGGTCGGCATCGGGCAGCAGCCGGGTCAGTTCGGACACGCGGTCCAGCGCGGCACGGAACATCAGCAGCTTGCTGTCCTGCACCTTGACCACGCCATCCAGCCGCCGCAGCAGCATCGCCATCAGGCCGGCGCGGGCGTCGTCGGGGGTCTTCACCGGGCCGGCCAGCACCGCTTCGCTTTCCAGCAGCGTTTCCACCGGCTTGAGCTGGTTGGCGGCCAGGGTGGCGCCGCTGGAGACCAGATCGCAGATCAGGTCGGCGGTGCCCAGGCGCGGCGCGATTTCCACCGACCCGGACAGTTCCACCACCTGCGCGTCGACGCCGCGCGCGGCCAGCCAGTCGGCCAGGATCGCCGGGTAGCTGGTGGCGATGCGCTTGCCGGCCAGCTGCTCAACGCCGGTCCATTCCCATTCGTCGGGCACGGCCAGCATCAACCGGCACTGCCCGAAGTTCAGGCCGCGCAGCGCCTGGTAGGCGTCCGGCAGGCCGATCCGGCGGCGCGCGGCGCCCTGTTCGTCCAGCTCGTTGCGGCCGACGATGCCGAAATCGCAGACGCCATCGGCGATCAGGCCGGGGATGTCGTCGTCGCGCACCAGCAGCAGGTCCACCGGCAGCGATTCGCCGTAGCAGAACAGCTTGTCGCGGCTCTGCCGCCAGCTCAGCCCGCAGGCGGTCAGCAGGCTGCGCGCCGGCTCGGCCAGCCGCCCGTTCTTCTGGATGGCGATCCGCAGCCGGTCACGGGCCGGGGCGTTCTGGGTTGCACTCATGGGGGAGGCTCTCTTACTCGGATTCGGGGGGCGTAGGCGTGGCGGTCACGGCGATGGCGGCGGCATAGCCGCCGTGGCCATGCTCCAGCGAACGCGCCACGCGCCCGGTGGTGGTCACGCTGACACCGGTCAGTTCGTGGATTTCGCGATACGGCACGCCCTGCTGCAGCAGCGGCACCACCTTCCAGCGGTCCGACAGCGCCTCCAGCTCGGCCGGGGTGCACAGGTCGCGCAGGAATGCGGTGACCTGGTCCGGGCTGGACAGCGCGGCGAAGGCCGCAGCCAGGCAGGCCAGATCGGCCTGGGCGTCTTTTTCTCGGGGGGCGGGGCGTAGTTTCATCGTATCAATGTAATAGCGTGCTATTACATTAGCGCAAACGCGGTCACAGGGTCAAACCGTGTCGCTGCGCGGACCGGGTTGGTTCAGGGTGCGGAAACGAAAAAACGCCCGCTGGGCGGGCGTTTTTTCTGGAGATCGGGCCATTGGCGGCGTACCGACCAACGGTGGGTACCTACCGGCAGTGCACCTCGGCGCGCAGGGCCCCGTGGCGCAGGCACTCGCCGAACAGGCTGCCCTGGCGGCTCGGGATGGACTGGAGGGCCTCCAGCTCGCCTGCCCCGCCCGGGCACGTCTGCCCGGCCAACTGGCGCAGGTCACGCTGCAGCTGCTCCCGGTCGATCACGTGGCAGCGGTCGACCGTCAGCCGGTACTGGCCCGGACCGATCCGCTGGGTGTGCAGCGCAGGATCGGTCCGGCACGCGGTCAGCAGGAGCAGCAGCGTTGCCGCCGCCCCCAGCCGCCTCACGGCATGACCTTGGCCTGCTCCAGCTCCACCTGCAGGGTGCTGGCCAGTTCCTCGCGCGACACCTCGAACTGCTGCTCGCGCAGCAAGTCCTTCACCGCCACCACGCCACGGGCCAGCTCATCGTCCCCGGCCAGCACCACGAAGCGGATCCCGGCCTTGGCCGCGTACTGGAACTGCTTGCCGATCTTCTTCGGCTCCATCTGCACTTCGGCGTTGATGCCACCGGCGCGCAGGCGACGGGCGATGTCCAGCGACTGGGGCAGGCTGGCGTCGTCCATCAGCGCCACCAGCGCGTGCACGCTGCTGTCTTCGATCCCGGCGATCAGGCCGGCTTCGCGCAGCTGCCAGAACAGGCGGGTCAGGCCGATGGAAATGCCCACGCCCGGCAGCTTGGACTTGCTGTAGTGGCTGGCCAGGTCTTCGTACCGGCCACCGGAGCAGATCGAGCCGATCTGCGGGTGGTCGGTCAGCGTGGTTTCGTACACGGTGCCGGTGTAGTAATCCAGGCCGCGCGCAATGGAGAAGTTCAGGCAGTACGCGGTTTCCGGCACGCCCAGCGCCTTGACCAGCTCCAGCACTTCGCGCAGTTCGGCCACGCCCACCTTCAGCGTTTCGCTGGCGGCCGGATCGGCCAGCAGCGCGTCCAGCTGCGCCAACGCGTCGGCGTGGCTGCTGGAACGTACCGCCACGAAGGCGAGGATCCGCTCGACCTGCTCGGCCGGAATCGCAAAGCCCTCGCCCACCAGCGTCTCGCGCACGTAGTCGGGGCCGCGCTTGTCCAGCTTGTCCACTTCGCGCAGCACCGCCAGCTGACGCTCGCCATCGGCGACGCCCAGGCTCTCGAAGAAGCCGCGCAGCAGCTTGCGGTTGTTCAGCTGGATGCTGAAGGCGCCGATGCTGAGCTCGGCAAATACCGCATGGATCACCGCCAGGACTTCGGCGTCATAACGCGTGCTCAGGGTGTCCTTGCCGATCACGTCGATGTCGCACTGGTAGAACTCGCGGAAGCGGCCGCGCTGGGCACGCTCGCCGCGGTACACGCGCTGCATCTGGTAACGACGGAACGGGAAGGTCAGGTCGTGTTCGTGTTCGGCCACGTAGCGGGCCAGCGGCACGGTGAGGTCGAAGCGCAGGGCCAGCTCGGGCAGCGCCTTGTCGCCGGCTTCGGCGGCGTTGGCCAACGCGCCGGTGGACTGCACGAAATACACCTGGCGCTCGGTTTCACCGCCGGACTTGGTCAGCAACACATCGGACAGCTCGAACACCGGGGTTTCCACCGGCAGGAACCCGAACCGCTCGTAGTTGCGGCGGATGACGTCCAGCATGCGCTGGAACGCGATCTGCTCGCGCGGCAGCAATTCCATGATGCCGGGCGGCGTACGGGGCTTGATCACTTGCGGGACTCCTGCGAATCGGGGGATGAGCGTGGTGCATATTCTAGCCGCAGCCGGCGCGCCGGGCTGCGCTGATCGCGCCGGTCCGGGCCAATGGCCGCATGAAGTATCATAAGCAGGCCCCGCTCCCTGGTTCGACATGACCCGGCCCCACTCCGGTACCGCCCTTTCCGCCGTTGAAGATCCCGCCAGCCCGGGCTGCTCGCCGCTGCGCGACTGCCTGCACTGCTCGGTACGTCATCTGGCCGTGTGCTCGGCGTTGTCGCCCGACGAAGTGCTGGCGCTGGAACGGGTGACCGTGTCCCAGCCGCTGGCGCTGGGCGCCACCCTGGCCCGCAGCGGTGAACCGCGCCTTCATGTCTATACCTTGACTGCCGGGGCGCTGCGCCTGGTGCGGACACTGGCCGACGGCCGCCGCCAGATCAGCGGGTTCGTGCTGCCCGGCGATTACCTGGGCCTGAGTGGCAACGACCACCATCGCTACGACATCGAAGCCATCGCCGACAGCCGCGTCTGCCGGGTGGCGCTGCCGCAGATGAAAGAGCTGCGCGCGCGTTACCCGCACCTGGAGCGCAAGCTGCTGCAGCGCGCCTGCCAGGAACTGGACGCCGCGCAGGACGCGGCCATGTCGCTGGCCCGCCTGCAACCGGCGGAAAAGCTGGCCGATTTCCTGCTCCGCCTGGCTGCCCGCGAAGCCCGCCTGGGCGGCAACGGCCTGCGCGTGACCTTGCCCATGGGCCGTGGCGACATCGCCGACCACCTTGGCCTGACCATGGAAACGGTGAGCCGCACGTTCACCAAGCTGCGCCAGCAGGGCCTGATCGCCCTGCCCCACCTGAACACCGTCGAGATCCTCGACGAAGCAGCACTGCACGCCCTGGCCGGCAAGTAGAGCCGGGCTCTGCCCGGCTTGCCGGAACCAACGCAACCCGCCGTAGAGCCGGGCTCTGCCCGGCTTTCCCGCGTGCCCATGACGTCGCAACGAAAGGCAGCCGGGCAGAGCCCGGCGCTACGCGAGCAGTACCTCGCGCAACGCCGCATACGCCGGCGCGCACGGCTGCGCATGCGCGGGCCGCTGCAGCAGCGCCGACAGCGACGGCGGCACGTCCAGCGCCCGACCGATCAACGGCTCCACCACCGATTCGAACTTGGCCGGGTGCGCCGTCGCCGCGACCGCCCAGTCGCCCTGCATGC
Organism: Stenotrophomonas sp. HMWF003; assembly: GCF_003061285.1. Lineage (NCBI taxonomy): Bacteria > Pseudomonadati > Pseudomonadota > Gammaproteobacteria > Lysobacterales > Lysobacteraceae > Stenotrophomonas > Stenotrophomonas sp. HMWF003. Next base: position 8,915 of record NZ_QAIW01000354.1, read on the forward strand.
CCTCGGTACGCAGCGCCTCCAGCACTGACATCGCGGTCGCGGTATGCGGGCAGAACACTTCGCCGGCCCGCGCCCAGCGCCGCGCGATCAACGCGCGGATCGCCGCATCGTCCACCGCCTCCACGCGCAGGTCCGCGCGCAGCGCCGCATCGTCGTCGGCATACAGCCAGCGCAGCCGCTCGAAGTTGCTCGGCGCGCCCACGTCCATCGCATTGGCCAGGGTCGCCACGCTGGTCGCCGGCTGGTACGCGCCGCCGTGGAAGAAGCGCGGCAGCACGTCGTTGGCATTGGTGGCCAGGGCGATCTGGCCCAGTGGCAGGCCCATGGCACGCGCCAGCAGCGCGGCCATCGCATTGCCCAGGTTGCCGGTGGGGACCACGAGATTGAGCACGTTGCCGGTGCGCGCGTGGTGTTCCAGCGCGGCATGCGCGTAGTAACTCATCTGCGGCAACCAGCGCCCCAGGCTGATGCTGTTGGCCGAACTCAGCGGCACCTGCGCCTGCAGTGCCCGGTCGCCCAAGGCCTGCTTCACCATCGCCTGGCAGTCATCGAACGAGCCGGCCACGCGCAGCGTGTGGATGTTGTCGCCAAAGCACCCCAGCTGGTGCGCCTGGCGGGGCGACACGCGCCCATCGGGGTACAGCACCACCACGCGGATGCCCGGTTGGCGGTGGAACGCCGCCGCCACGGCCGCGCCGGTATCACCGGAGGTGGCCACCACGATCGTCAGCGGGTGCTCGCGTCCCTGCTGCAGCCGCGCCAGGCTGGCGGCCAGGAAGCGCGCGCCGAAATCCTTGAACGCCGCGGTGGGGCCATGGAACAGCTCCAGCACATGGTCGCCGGGGGTGCTCAGTGCACGCAGCGGCGCGGGGAAATCAAAGGCATCCGCGCACAGCTGCTGCAGGTGCGGTGCCAGTGCATCGCCTTCGAAGTACGGGGCCAGCACCGCGGCGGCATCGCGCGCCAGCGAACCCTGCGGCTGCCATGCCGATGCCTGCGGGCGCTGCGCGGGTACATACAGGCCGCCGTCGGGGGCCAGCCCGGCGGCAATGGCCTGGCTGAGCGTGGCGGGCGGTGCGGTGTGACGGGTGGAAACGAAATTCATCGGTCATCCTGGAAGAAAGTAAGAAACACCGCGCTTACAGCAACTGCGCGCCCGGCGCGTTCACTGGCGAGACCCAACCCTGGCTGTCGAATCCGGCGGCGGCGAAGGCCTGCTGCACCGCCGCCTGCGCTGCCAGCGCCGCGTCACGTCGCTCGAACCAGGCGAAAATGCTCGGACCGGCGCCGGAAATACTGGCGCCCATCGCACCGGCCGCCAGCGCCGCATCCCGTGCGGCATGAAAACCACCGATCAACCCCGCGCGGCGCGGCTCCACCAGTACGTCACGCAGGCCGGCGCGCACCAGCGACGCATCGGCGGTGAAGCAGCCGCTCAGCACCAGCGCCAGGTGCGCGCTCTGTTCGACGAATTCCCCCAGCGCATAGCTGCCCTGCAGCGCTGCGCGTGCACGCCGGGTTTCCAGCACGGCCTCCGGATGCACCAACAGGCTGTGCCAGGCGTCCGGCACGGGAATCGGCACCAGCCGCTCGGCCGTGCTCAACACCAGCCCGCCCAGCAGCATCGGCCCCAGGTTGTCGCCGTGCCGTCCACCGCTGGCCACCGCCTCGCCCTCGAGCGCGAACGGGTACAGCGCCGCACGCGGCAGTGGCGTGTCCAGCAGTGCATTGGCCGCCACCAGCGCGGCCACGCAGGACGCCGCCGATCCGCCCATGCCCGAGCCCAGCGCGATGCCCTTGTCGATCTCCACCTCGAACCCGAACGGCAATGCCAGCGCGTCGCGCAGCGCGATCAACGCTGCCCCCGCGGTGTTGTCCGGCGCGTGCAGCGGCAGCGCGAACGGCGTCCCCCGGATGGCCGCGATGCGCACTTCGGGCGCCTCGATGCGGCGCACGGTGACCGTATCACCGACACCGGCGATGGCGTGGCCGAGGATGTCGAAGCCCACCGCGACGTTGCCCACCGAGGCCGGCGAAAACGCACGCGCCGCGTTGCTGTCGCCACCGCTCACAGGCGCGCTCCTTCGCCCACCGCCACCCGCAGCACATCGGCGAACACGCCGGCGGCGGTCACCTCCGGGCCCGCACCCGGGCCCTGCACCACCAGCGGGTTGTCGCAGTAGCGGCGCGTGGTGAACTGCACCACGTTGTCGGTCAGGCGCAGGTTCGCGAACGCGTGCCCGGCCGGGAGCTCCACCAGCCCCACCTGCGCACCGTCCGGCGACAGCCGCGCCACGTAACGCAGCACCGCCCCACGTGCCCGGGCCGCGGCCAGGCGCTCGGCGAACGCGGCATCCACCGCATCCAGGCCGGCCATGAACTCTTCCACGCCGGCCTCGCGCAGCGCCTCGGGCACCAGGCTCTCCACCTGCACCTGCTCCAGGCTCAGGTCGCGCCCGGCCTCGCGCGCCAGGATCACCAGCTTGCGCGCCACATCCACGCCCGACAGGTCATCGCGCGGGTCCGGCTCGGTGTAGCCCATGCCACGGGCCTGCGCCACCAGCTGCGAGAACGGGACCTGGCCGTCGTACTTGTTGAACAGCCATGCCAGCGTGCCGGAGAAGATGCCGTCGATGGCCAGCACCTCATCCCCGGTATCCACCAGGTCGCGCAGCGTGGTGATCACCGGCAGACCGGCCCCGACCGTGGCTTCGTAGCGGAAACGCGCACCGCTGGTGGCGGCCGCCTCGCGGATCGCCTGGTAGCGCGGCAGCGGGCCGGCGCCGGCCTGTTTGTTCGGGGTCACCACGTGGATGCCCGCCGCCAGCCACCCGGCGTAACGGTCGGCCACATCGGCGCTGCCGCTGCAGTCGATGACCAGCGCATGCGGCAGATGGGCCGACAGCAGGTGCTCGGTGAAGGCCTCCAGGTCGGTCGGCTCGGACGAGCCTGCCAGTGCGCTGCGCCAGTCGCCGTGCAGGCCGCGCTGGTCCAGCAGCATGCGGCTGCGCGCGATAGC
>NZ_QAIW01000354.1:11945-18908 GCF_003061285.1 Stenotrophomonas sp. HMWF003
CCAGCAGCGCCGCGCCGACGTTGCCCGGCCCGATCACGCCCACCGAGAAGGTCTGCGGTGACAGCCAGAACCCGGCATGGGCGGCGCGCAGTGCCTTGGTGGCATGGCGGCTGTCGACCGCCACCGAGATGTTGCGTTCGGACGAGCCCTGCGCGATCGCCAGAATATTGACCTGTGCCCGGCCCAACGACTCGAACAGGCGGGCAGCCACGCCCGGCTGCCCGGCCATGCCGTCGCCCACTGCCGCCAGCACGCTGACGTTGTCGGTGAGCTGCACGCGCTGCACCTGGCCAAGGTTGAGTTCATGGGCAAACGCGTGCAGCAGTGCATCGCGCGCGCGCACCGCCTCGGCCTGCTTGACCACGCAGCAGATCGAGTGTTCCGACGACCCCTGCGAGATCATCACCACCGACACGTGCGCGTTGCGCAGCGACGCAAACACCCGCTCGGCCGTGCCCGGCACGCCGATCAGACCGGTGCCCTCCAGGTTCAGCACCGCCAGGTCCGGGCTCAGCGTCAGCCCCTTGATCGGCCCGGAGACGGTCCGTTCGGCGGTGATGCGCGTGCCCGGATGAAGCGGGTTGAAGGTGTTGCGGATGATGATCGGCAGGCCGCGCTCGATCGCCGGCGACATCGTCTGCGGGTGTACGACCTTGGCCCCGAAGTACGCCAGCTCGCAGGCCTCATCGTAGCTGAGGGCGTCCAGCTGCACGGCTTCCGGCACCACGCGCGGGTCGGCCGAGAGCACCCCATCCACATCGGTCCAGATATGCAGTTCGTCGGCGTTGAACAGCGCTGCGAAGATCGCGCCGGAGTAGTCGCTGCCGTTGCGGCCCAGGGTGGTGATGCGGTCGCGGCGGTCGCGGGCCACGAAACCGGTGGCGACCACGCGCGGCGACGGGTGCGCCTCACGCCATCGTGCGAGGCGCTGTGCGCTCTGCACCCAGTCCACGTCCACGCCCAGCTCGCCGCGATCCACCACCAGTACATCCCGTGCGTCGAGCACGGCGCATGCCTCGCCCAGGCTCTGCAGGTACTGGCCGAGCAGCTGCGCCGAGTACACCTCGCCCAGCCCCTGCACCCGGTCCAGCACTTCCACCGGCAGCTCGCCGATCACCGCCAGTGCACCGAGAACCTCGGCAAGGTGGTCGAACCGGGCATCAAGCCACTCCACCGTCTGGCCGGCGTGTTCGCCCAGCAACGCCACCGCGGCACCGCGATGACGTGCGCGCAGCGCATGCCACGCGTCGCGCCAGTGTGGCGCGTCGTCGGCCGCCAGACCGGCCACGGCGATCAGCGCATCGGTGACGCCCTTCATCGCAGACACCACGGTGACCTGCACCGCTTCCTCGCGTGCCAGCAGCAACTGGGCCACATGGCGGTAGCGCTCGGCATCGGCCACCGAGGTGCCGCCGAATTTATGCACGATGGTGGAGGTGGCGGCCCGAAGTTCGGGGGCAGCGGGTTCAGCGACAGCAGGCAGGACGGCGACGGATGACATGAAGACCTCGATTCGAGGCCCCGCATCGGGTCAGGTTGAAGGCGCTCCCCCGCAACCTGTTCCGGGTGCGGGGCCGTTGTTTTCGGAAATTACGCGAAGACGACGGGCCGCACCAGGCGAGTGGTGACGGTGGTAATGGTGGTGGTACCGGTGGTCTGCGCAGGCATGGCTCGACCGGCCGCGAGGGCGGCGGAGCAGTGCTGGGCGGTGGCGGCGACGAAGACCATGGGGCAAGAAAACTACGCCGCCGGGGGGCTTGTCAAGTGTTGCAGTGCAAAATCAACCTGGGCGCGATCGGTCTGCATCGTCGGCAAAAAGGTTGCGAATGAGACCATGCAGCTCCGCCAACGCGATCAGCCCGCATGTTCGGTGATCGCACGCGGGGGCCGATGTGCATGGGCGCACATCAGCACCCCGGAGACCAGGCACACGATCGCCACCGTCTCCATCGCCGTGGGCCAGCGCTGTTGCCAGGCGAACCCATACAGCAGCGCGAACAGGGTCTCGAACACGATCATCTGCCCGGTCAGGGTCAGCGGCAGGTTGCGGCTGGCCCGGTTCCAGCACGCGTTGCCCAGCACCGAGGCCACCACGGCCACGCCGGCGCTGATCAGCCAGAACCAGCCCCAATCCACCGCGGCGTGGGGTGCGTTCGGCAGCAGGAATGCACTGGGCACCAGCAACAGCGCCAGCGCGCCGGTCGCCACGCCGGTCAGCAGCGACCAGTCGTGCCCGGACAGGTCCGGCCGCCGCGCCAGCCAGCGGCTGTTGCCGATCGAATACACCGCCCACGAAAACAGCGCGCCCAGCGCACACAGCAGGCCCAGCAGGCGGCGGCCGGTGGAACCCTGCGCGTGCTCGGCCTGCAGCGCCTCGTAACCCACCAACGCCACCCCGGCCAGGCACAGCAGCAGCGCGGGCGCCAGCTTGCGCAACGGCACAGCGCCCTTTTCGCGCACGCCCGCCAGCGTCACCACCACCGGAATCAGGCCCACGATCAGCGACGCCGCCGCGCCACCGGCCCACTGCACGGCATTGGCCAGCAGCACGAAATACACCAGATTGCCGGCCAGGCTCAGCCAGAGCAGGCCCCGCCACTCGGCCATGCCGATACGCATGCGCAGGTCGCGCCAACGCGGCGCCAGCAGCACCACGGCGATCAGGCCGTAGACCAGATAGCGGCCCGCCGAGAGCTGCACCGCGCCAAACTGACTCAGCATCGCCGGGGCCAGGAACACCACGCCCCACAGCGCACCGGCGGCAATCCCGTTGGCGATGCCCACTCCCATCGATCGATTCATCTGCGTGCGTGCGCCGCTGCCGGAAAGAAGGCGCCAGTGTAGGCATCGGCGCGGTCGCAATCTTGACCCAGGCTACTGCCGCTGGCGGCGCCGGTACTCGGCCGGACTCATGCCCCATTCGCGACGCAACGCCCGGGTCAGGGCGCTCTGCTCGGAATAGCCGGCGTGCTGGGCAATCTGCGCGATGGTCGCATCGGTGGTGGCCAACTGCCCGCGCGCCCAGCGCAGCCGGCAGCTGCTCAGCCAGGCCTGTGGACTCAACCCGAACGCCTGGCGGAACAGCGCATGCACGCGGCTGACGCTGACGCCCACCTCGGCCGCGATGCGCTCCACCGGCCACGCGTGTCCTGGTTGGCGTTCAATGCGCGCGCATACCGCCTGCAGGCGCGTAGCACTGCCGGCCAGCGAAAATGCGTGCAGCAGCAGCGGCATTTCGCGTGCCACCACCGCAGCGTCGATCTGCCCGGTGCCCGCCACGCAGACCCGGCGCGCCATCGCACGTACCGGCGCAGGCAGCGCCAGCACCGGCTGCTGCGCCAGGCACTGCAGGGTGTCGTCGTCCAGCAGCGCGGCCGGGCAGTCCACGATCAGGAAGCGGTCATCCTGCAGCGCGCTTTGCGCGTGCCCCGCCGACGGCGCCACGAACGCGCCCTGCCACACGTCCAGGCGTGCGCCGCGCCCCTCCAGCTCGAAGGCCAGTTCGCCCTGCAGCGGCACCACCCATTGCGCGAAGTCATGCCGGTCCACGCTGGACGTGCGACCGTAGCGACGCAGGTTGAAGGCAGCGGTGGACATGGCCGATGAGCGTGCGGAACCGGGAAAGAAGCAGTCTGCGCGCCACAGGACCCCGGTGCAACAAGGGCCGTGCGGGCCGGTGCTATAGTCGGACCCGTCCAGTCAGCAAGGAGTGCATGCCGTGACGACCCGTTCCACTCTGCCTGTGCGACAGCGCCGCCGGTTTCCGGCCCTGCTCACGCTCCTGGCCGTGGGTCTTCCCTTGACCACTGCCCACGCCGAATCCCCTGCCCCGGTGTCCGTCGCGCGCACTGCGCCGGGCCCGCACTGCATGGACGCCAAGGGCCTGCTGGAAATGAACCAGAGCAGCCCTGACAGCATCACCTTGCTGGATCGTGACCAGTCACCGTGGCGGCTGCGCTTCAGCGCCGCCTGCCCGGGACTGCTTGCCGCCGAAGACCCGCGCGTTGCCGCTGTCGACAGCTGGGTCTGTGGCACCGGCGACGAGCGGGTCGTTGCCGGCGACACAGCCTGCCCCATCACCGCGGTGGACCGCATCAGCCGCCGCGAGTTCGCACAGCACGCAAAGCAGAGCGGCGTTGCGCGCCCGGTTACGCTGGGCACGGTGAATGTCACCGAGCATCGGCGCACGTTCCGCGGTTCACCGTCCTACTGCTTCAACACCCGCCACGTGCGCAGCTGGAGCGAAAGCCCGCAGGGCGTCACTGTGGAAACCAACCCGCGCTATTCCGGTGGCCACCGCCACTACGTCATTGAAGTGGCGTCGTCCTGCGGCGAGCTGGTGCATTCGCCGCAGGTACGCTTCCATTCCGGTTTCAATACCGGCGTCATCTGCGGGCACCCGGGCGACCGGCTGGAAGTAATCCCCACGGTGGACCCCATCCTGGTCGCAATCTCCGAACGTGGGCCCCTGCCGGAACCGCCCATCAACCGCACGCTGTCGCGCTGCGCGATTCTCGCCGTCTACCCGGCTGCGCCGTGACCGCCCTGCTCCGGGTGACGTTGAGCGACCGGCCCCAGCTGCTGCCAGAGGTCGGGGCCTGGTACTTCGCGCAGTGGGGACACCACGTGCCTGGCCGGACGTTGGCCGACGAGTGCGAACGGCTGGAGGTATTCCTGCAGCCCGACGCCCTGCCGATGTTGTTGATCGCGATGCAGGGTGACCGCCCTGTCGCGGCCGCGCAGCTGAAGTTCCACGAACGCGAGGAACGCCCGGAACGTCTTCACTGGCTGGGCGGCGTGTACGTGGATGCCACGCAACGCGGCAAGGGCATCGCCGAAGCGCTGATCGCCGACCTGATGGCACGTGCCGCCAGCGAGGGCGTGCGCGAGGTGTACCTGCAGACCGAAGCCGACGATGGCGGCCTGTACCGCCGGCTGGGATGGGAACCGCTGGAGTCGATCCAGCACGCCGGCGGGTTTCCGGTGCGCATCATGGTGCGGCGGCTTTCGCCGCCGTGATGGGTCAGCGCGCGCGCACCGGCTGCGGTGCGGGACGGTCGGCGAGCGAGCCCAGCGTGAACGTGTAGCCCGCCTCTTCCAGCAGCTTGCGCATGCGCAGTTCGGCGCGCTTCGGGTAGGCCAGCGACAGCGGCGCATGCAGCGCATAGGACGTGGACTTGCCCGGCATCGTGTCGCGGGTCACCGACGACTGATTTGTTTCACAGGCATTGGACCACAGGTCCGACAGCACCTTCGGTCCGATGGATTGATTGTTGCCAAGCCGAAGTGTCAGCCAACGCATGTGTTCCATAACAGATCCAGTCAGCCCTTTCGATCGAGTATGCACCAATTCCCCACCCCCCGTACGGCGGCGTCCGGCCCCTTTACGCAGACAGCCCCGGGAATCCCGGGGCTGTCTGCGCGTGTTCATCTGGCGCCGGTCAACGCGCCGGTACTGCCAGATACTGCCAGGTGTCAGTGCTTCATCGCGTGCTTGCGGTCGCGCATCACCGCATGGCATTCCTGCACCTGCGGCAGCAGGCGCTGCACTTCCTGGCGTGCGGCCGGGGTGGTGTCGCTGTCGGTGAGGGTGTCCTTGAACGCCTTCAGCAGACGGTCTTCAGATTCTTCCAGTTCGGCCACATAGCCGTACTGGGTGTCGCCCAGGGTGGCGCGGACCTTGCCGTAGAACTGCTGCATCGAGCCCACCACCGTGCCGTGGTCGGCCGGCTTGCCACCGGCGGCCAGAACCGTAGCGCTGAGCGAGCGGACGAGCTCGTCCTTCACCCCGGCGATGCGGGTGAACAGCGCAGACAGTTCGGCATCCTTCACCTTGCCCGCAGCTTCGGTGTAGAAATCCTTGCCGTCGCGGGCGATTTCAATCAGGTCGTTCAAGGTGTGGGTGGTCTTGGTTTCGGTAGTCACTGGTGATGCTCCTGTAGTGTCGGGATGCCCGCTTTCCGCGGGGTGCCCGTGCTTGGGTGGGTCCACTTTTCCGCATCGCCGATGAAGTCGGCGTGACACTGAAAACACGCGATTCAGCGTCGTATGCACGGCGAAATACAGTTGTTTGCCCGGCGTGTTCAACGCGCGATTGCACCGTCACGACAGCGCGCGTCTGCGCTTCATCCAGGCCATGCACTGCCCTGCAATCGCGGTGGCCAGCACCAGGCTGTTGGTCACCACGAACACCCAGGAATGCAGCGCGATGCTGTAGGCAATGAACAGCACCGAGGCGGTCATCTGGCCAATGAACAGCCACGTCGATACCGCCTGGGCATCGTCAGCGCGCCATTGCTTCCATATCTGGCGCCACAAGGTCGCCACCAGCACCGCCGTCGCGGCCCACCCCAGCAGATCGATAGCGGCCATCAGCACGCCCCCGCCGGTTTGATACCCGTGGCGCACACCGCCAGACCGGAAGATGCGGGTGCATCGCCGATGCTGCGCTCAAGGCGTTTGAGGAAATCGCTGAAACCATGGCTTGCCCGCGCGTGCCGACGCGCACTGGTCACCACCTGGGGCGCCGCCAGCCGCGCCACGCGCGCGCCGCTGCGTTGGATCGCATCGATGAGCGCGACGTCCTCGCCGGTGGCCAGGGGCAGGAAGCCTCCGCTGTCGCGGTACGCCGCTGCACTGAATCCCATGTTGGCGCCGTGCACATGGAGGTGGCCATCCTGCGCCCGCTCGCCAAGCAGGAACTGCTGCCGTACCGAAGGCGCGTAGTCCAGCCAGTCATCCACACTGACCACCCCGCAGAATGCGCCGGCCTCGCAGGCCACCTGCCGCCACAGCCAGTCGGCCGGCACCCGGCTGTCGGCATCGGTGCAGCCGATCCACCGCGCGCCCAGCGACAGCGCATGCTCGCTGGCCACGGCGCGGGCCACGCCGACACACCCGGCTTCCACCCGTACCACGTGCACGCCGAAGCGCCGGCAGACCGCTGCGGTCGCATCGCTGCAG